>JARRPY010000295.1:0-4119 GCA_037382425.1 Deltaproteobacteria bacterium | reverse complement strand
GGAGCTAACCTATTGGCATGTGGGTGTGGACATCCGTTTTACCGACCATATGGTCAGTTTCCGACTAATTGTTACATAGACGCGTAGCCACTTTGTTGTCAAGAAAAAAATGGAGGGCGACTCATCCTACCGGCAGGCGGACCGTGAACGTGGATCCACGCCCCACCTCGCTGGTGAAGCTGATGGACCCGTTGTGCTTCGAGATGATGCCGAAACTGACGGAAAGGCCCAGTCCGGTTCCCTTGCCCACCGCCTTTGTGGTGAAAAACGGATCGAAGATCTGGGCCTGAATCTCTTCCGGAATGCCCGGGCCCGTGTCGACGACATCAATGCGTACAAAGCCATCTTCCACGGAAGTGGACACGGTCAATCGACCTCCGCCCGGCATGGCCTCCACAGCGTTGAGGAAAAGGTTGATGAGCACGTTTCGAAGGTTCTGGTGGTGTCCCCGAACATGGGGCAGGGGGCCGTCGGAAACCATTTTTAGACGGACATTTCCCAACCGCAATTCGTTTTGGAGTAATGCGGCCGCCGCGTCAATCACCTCTCGCACATCAATCGGTTTGAACGCGCTTTGGTCGCGGTGGGTGAAATCCAAAAGATTGGCCACCGTGGCACTGGCCCGTTCCACCTGACTGAAAATTTCATGGAGAAATTCGAGCTTTTCGGGATCCGGCAAATCATGATAGGAATAGATCAGCGTCTCGGTTGTCAGACTGATATTGTTCAGAGGGTTGTTGATTTCATGGGCTATGCCGGCGCTCAGCGTTCCGAAGGCCACCATCTTTCCGGATTCCACCAGTTGAGCGCCGCGATCCTGGATTTCCTTCAGCATCCGGTTTATGGCGACCGCCAGATCGGTAAACTCATCCTGATGTTTCTTGACCGGCGTAATGGGCGAAAAATCCCCGTCGGCGATACGCTGCATATAATTTTCGAAGCGCTTAAAAGGTAAAAAGATGTGCCGTGCGATAAAGGCCACCATATAGATTTCCAGAATCAGGATAAACACCAGGACCGAGGCCGCGATGATCTTGGAGGTGTGCAGCCAGGTATGAAAAAGCAACCGCTCCTTATCGATGGCATTGGCCGCGTCGGAGACCAGTTCCGCACCCGATCGCCTCAGATCGGCCTGCATCATCTCACCCTGTTCGGCGGCAGGGGCATGGGTTCGGGTCTTTAGTTCTCCCAGTCGCGCCAGAAGGCCACGGTAATGCAACAGGTTTTTAGACATGCGAACATAGGCATCCTGCCCGATGACCGCACAGAAATCCGCGCCGTATGCCTCGAGAATATGCCGCGCATTATTTACAAAAGAGAGGGCCTCCTCGAAGTCCGTGCCGTAGAGCAGATAATCCTTCTCAAAGCGCCGCGCCTGCTGAATCTCAAAAAGATAGTTACCGGCTTTCTCGATAAAACGTTCCTTGGTTCCGAGCCGGGACAGAAAAACAATGGCGGAGATGATGAGGGCACATATGATCAGGAAAGTCAGCATGAACCCGAGGGCCACACGGAGACGAATGCTGATACGGGGCCTTTGCTTCAAGGCCCGGTCAGCGGATTCCAGATCGGCCGAGGAAGAGGAGATGATAGGGTTGGAAGCCGTCATCCGGCAGTACACCTCAGTAAAGCGTATCGCAGAGACCTATCGGAGGATTAAGACGGATGTATCGCTGCCTTTGATGAGTTTACCGACTTGACTCTTGGAAAATGCTTTTTCCAGTATGGATTGTTTTCCCATCCACAATGCCATCAGACCCTCCCGGGCTTTCTCTGCAATAAATGAATCTAAGAAAGCAATGTCGACCACTTCGATCCAGGGGTCGATTCCCCGCTCATGGTAGTACCTCAAAATATTGAGGAGTTTTTTCTCCACTTCCGTTTTGAGGTTGTGATGTTCCGTCAGTCCGGCGATGGTCAGCTGCGCGCCATGCAGGGTAACCATCTGGTTGATCATCTCCAGAGATACCTGGCTGACCCGGTCATGGTCCAAACAGCATATCATGCGCTTCACCTCTTTCAGTGGTTTGGCGATCAGCACGGAACAGGGGGCATCGTTGGCCACCTTGCGAGGCACGGTGCTGTCGCCTTCCCAACCGCATCCTTTGAGGGCGTCGCATCCCAACACGATCAGGTCGATTTCCTGCTCTTTTGCTTCGGATAGGATTTCCTTGGCGGGATTTCCGGTCCGAACGCGGATGTCGAGTCTTTTCTGGCCGGGTTTGGGATTCTGCGCCACTTCATAAACACCTTTTCTCACTTCGACCAGTTCCTTGTTTTGCCCGCTCCACCGATACGGGTAGGGGCCGCCTCTCTCCTCGAAATAGGAAAGGAAGGCCTCATGGTGGGCGAACAACGCCTCGACCACCGGATGCGCCGAGAGTGCCGGGGCAGGATCGACATCTGCACCTCTTTCTTTGACATCGCTTTTTGAAACGACGGCCAACAGACTGACATGGGCCCACGTGTTTGCCGAGAGTTTGGCCAATTCCAAAACGGCATGGGCGCTGTACGGATTCTGGTCAACAGCCACGAGTATTTTCATGTTCCGCCTCCGTCGTTTATTTTTTGCACAAAAGCGTTGCCGTGGATATCCGGCTCAACAGGTCCGACATCAGGCCATCTTTGTGGATATTCCGGGTAAGGGCGGCCGCCACCAAGCCGTAGTCGGAAAGAGACGCACCGATTGTTTCGGGCAAATCTTGGATCGCCCACCTCTCTCCGGGCCGCCACCCCTTTTCGGCAAGCATCTCACCGGCGTTGTTCAGCAGATTTCGGGCATTTTCTCTTTCCTCGGGCATATCGCCTTCCGGCATCTTTTCCCTGAACGCCGGCTTCCCACGCTTCTTAAATGTGAAATAGATCAGGTCAACACGGGGCCCGGGTTTGGTAAAAAGCTTCAGAAAGGTGGGCACTACGGCCGCCACGTCTTCGGCGTCTCCCAACAGCAGGCCGACCCTATCCGGCTGGACCAGATTCTTGACCACAATAATCGGCGCCGGAGAAAACCGGTGCAGTTTGGATCGAATCCGTTTGTGAAACAACTGGTCGCGGAAGGAACTCAATACCCCTTCCACGAGAAGATCGGACGACCGGGTCTCGATTTCATGGAGCAATACGTCATCGTATTCTCCCGTCCGGACGATGGTGGCATCCAACAAAGCGCACTCGGCCTTTTCAGCGTTTATCAGCTGTGCGATTTCCTCTCTCGCGGTTTGGACCAACCCCTTTTCCCAGGTGCTGCGGACCCATCCGCTTCCCGGCGGAGCCTCCTCCAATTCCTCCACATGAATGGGTTGGAGCCGCATGTCGATATATTCCCTCAATCGACAGGCGTATCGAAAGGCGATACTCGATGCCAGGTCGGCATTCAGGGAAATGAGCGTATTTATCATGTTTTCCTCCCTTCAAGTGAGCGCCATATTCCGACGCATCCTCGGTCCGACGGGTGTGCGGACATCAGACCGCGCCTTCCTTATGGAGCTTTTCTTCCGCTTTCTTCAATGTTTCCAGGATTTCTCCCAGTTTGAACGGTTTTGCCAGAAAATCGAACACGCCCTTCTGGAACGATTCCCTGGCGGTGTTCATGGTGGCAAAGCCCGTAATGACGATCACTTCCGTTCTCGGAGAGCGCTCCTTAACCTGAGTCAGGAACTGCATCCCATCCAACCCCTCCATTTTGAGATCCGTGATCACAATATCAAACGTCTTTTCCGTGATCCGCTGGGACGCCTCGGCACTTCGAGAAAACAACTCAACGTCATACCCGGATTTCTCCAGAACCGGCCCCAATCGCTTCAGAACGATGGGCTCATCGTCCAGGACAAGGATCTGAATTTTTTTGTCGGTATTCATGGTCTTTCCCTCCGTCAAAGGTTCGTGGATTTCTCCAAATTCGTCAATGCTTCGAATTCATTGGAGAAATTGACAATTTGCGTGTCACTGGTCATTTTCACATCCAACTGGCGGGTGAACCCGACCAGTTGCCCGAGGAGATACATCTTTCGCTCCATGGACCGGGGTTCCAGCTTTTTGATGCGTCCAATGACCATATCCCCCCGCAAATTCACATTGAAATTGCTGCGGGCCAGGGCCTCGTAGATAAATTTGGCGCGTCGG
>JARRPY010000294.1:0-4121 GCA_037382425.1 Deltaproteobacteria bacterium | reverse complement strand
CCTTGGGCTCCGTCCCCAGCCGCTCCAAGAGTCTGAACGTAAATGGGTGCTTCACCAGCTGGGAGACTTTGTGCTCGGGGTTGTTCAGATCACCGAAGGTAATGGCCTGTACCGGGCAGGCTTCGGTGCATGCGGTGATGTATTCCCCTTCTTCCAGTTCCCTCCGGTCCTCGGCATAGGCCTGGGTCTTGGCCCTCATCAATCGATGATGGCAAAAGGTACATTTCTCGACCACTCCCCGCATGCGGGGGGAGACCTCCGGGGACAAATAGCGATCCAGGCCTTTTTTCTTGGGAAAATAAGCATCCCACCAGTTGAAATACCGGGCATGATAGGGGCAAGCGGCCTGGCAATACCGGCATCCGATACAGCGAGTGTAAATTTGACTGACAATCCCGGTGTTGAAGTCTATCTTTGTGGCGGTGGCCACACAGACGGAAACACAGGGAGGGTGATGGTCACAGTGCATGCATGGCCTGGGGAAATAACTGATTTCCGTATGGGGAAACGGCTTTCCGTTGGAAATCTTGTACAACTGCATCCAGGTGATGGCCCGTTCCTTGTCCGACTGATCGGGCCTCACAGACACGTTGTTTTCGGCGGCACACGCAACCGCGCACGTCCCGCATCCGGTGCATTTATCCAGATTGATGACCATCCCATATTTGCTTCTTTGGCCTTGATCCGCCTTGCCGTGATTTCCTTCTTTCATGAGCTACCTCACTCAAACCTTGGTTAGCCTAACGGGCGTATTCCACCAGACCGGCTCCCCGCTCAACGGGTCGCTCCCCGCCAAAACAACAGCGTTGGGATTGACGCCTTTCCCCTTTATGAACTCATCATATGCGGTATGGCCGAATCCCAGGGGCATATACACCATCCCCGGCATGGCCCCTTCAAAAAGATCCATCCGCACCACCACTTGTCCCGCAGGCGACTGGACCGCCACGCGATCTCCCTGTTTCAGGTGGTATTCGGCAGCGGTCACCGGGTTGATGGTGGCAAACGATTCATCCTTGAGTAACTGGTTATCGAAAATGGTTTTATACAGAAACGGTGGGCTCGGTATCCAGCCGCTGGCCAGGTTAATCATTTCATAGGGCATCATCTGAAGGGGGAACTGTTTCCGGTCCGCTTCACATGGGACCGCCTCGAAGTGGGGCATACAGGCTTCATCCTCTCCTACCCCTATTCCCATCTGCTTCAATGCGCTGTTAAGGTCGCCTCCCTCCGCAGTTGTCTCGATGGCCCCGGCGATGGTCTTACTGAAGAACTCGAAGCGACCGCTGGGGGTCTTAAACAGATCGCCTGTGGATGGTTTCACACTCGCAGGCCGATACCAGAATCCCCCGGCGAGCAGGGCATCCCACATCTCACCAAAATCACTGTATTCGGGCTTTTCTCCCTCTCCACCGGCCTGTTTCCAGGGGGGATTGGATGCATCGTAGGTCATCAGCCCGTCGCCCGCATCGAAAAGCCCCTGCGCACGCGCCTTGAGGGCCGCGTCATAGCCTTCCCATGGGAAGGCCGCCCCCACGGATTCTCCTACGGCACTGGCCAACTCCATAATCACGTCACCGGCATTCCGGGTTTCGTAAAGGGGGGATATCACAGGATTGGACACGGCATAAAACGGATACTGCAGCCCCACCGGCCAGACCACATCCTCCCGTTTCTCCAGGTAGGTGCAATCGGGGAGGATCAAATCCGCCATGGAAGCGGTATCGTCCCGGTAAGGTGAAAAACTGACGACAAACGGGATCTTCTTCAGCGCCGCCGTGAAATTTCCGCCGTCAGGTACCGTAAAGGCCGGGTTGGCTGAAAAGACCAAGAGGGTATCGACCGGGGATGCGGGTTTGTCTAAAACGGCCGTTGCGAAGTTGTTGATCAGGCTACGGGTAAAGGGGTATCGGGTTGTTCCCGCTTCATCCAGACGGGGTTTCTTAAGACCCTCAGTGGCAATTTCGTCCGGCTTCACTGGCGGGAACGAACTCAACGGCAGGCTTTCCGGGAGAAGCACCCCTCCTGCGCAGTTGATGCGCCCCATGAGCGCATTGAGACTGTGTACGGCCATGAATTCATACAGGCTGCCGTTCTGCCCGTCTTTCCCTTTGCCGTACAGGGCAACCGGCGCCTTTGCCTTGGCAAATTTTTTGGCCAAAGCGATGATGGTTTTCTTATTGACCCCTGTAATCTTCTCCACCTGCCGTGGGGAGTATTTCTTGAGCACAAGGGTCTTGAAGCCCTCATGCGGCTTTCCAGCAAAGGAACTCCAATCCTCAAAACCAAATGCATTATTTTTCACGAATTCGGCGTCATACAGGCCCTCTTTGATGATGACATGGGCCAGGCCCAGGGCAAGCGCGCCGTCCGTCCCCGGCCTCGGTGCCACCCAATAATCCGCCTTTGATGCAGTATTGGAGCTTCTCGATTCCACCTGGGTAATGGTGGCGGATCGCTTGTTCGGATTCCCCTCATGCCACATTCCCCACACATTCAATACCCTGCCCGGGGCGCCCCATCCTTCCAGGAGCCCGCAACCAAAGCTCACCACAAAATCCGAGTTCTCAAGGTCGTAGGCCATGGTCGTATCAAAACCCTGCATGAGGCGGTTACCCATCCGGTATGTATCCTCGATGGAGGGCGTTCTCACATAATTGGGGCTCCCTATCGCCTCCATAAACCGTCGGATAAGGATCGACAATGTCGTATCCGGCCGGCTTCCGTCCACGGCCGCCACCTGCTCGGGCATGCCCTTTTTCCGCAGGGCCGAAATACGATCTCCCAGCGTCTTAAAGGCCTCATCCCAGGTAATGCGGACAAATTCTCCCTTGCCTCGAATTCCCACTCGTTTCATCGGGCCCGTAAACCGCAGACTTTCATCGTATAATAACTGAAGGCCACCCTCCCCCACCGGGCATACACCGCCGGGGTTTACCGGAAAATCCGTTCGACCGTCGATCTTGATGGACCGATCATCCACCTTGCGTACAGAAATCCCGCATCCACCGGGGCAGAGATTACACACCGATTTGGCCTCGGCAAACGCACCTCTCGGGGGAACCGGCACCCAGGGCCAGTTCTGTGTCCATATGGCCGCATCGTCCGTGAACTTCCAGGGGAGCGGCGTCACTTGAATACCGACCACTCCACCGACGAGAAACTTGATGAAATTCCTTCTGTTCAGTTCCATAGTCGTTTTCCCCTTACTTATGACACACGAAACAGGCGTTGTTCTGCTCCTGCCCGCTGTTGGTGTGACACTCGGCACAATCATCCATCTTCATGCGATCCCACGGTTTCTGATTTAAATAAATCCCGGAGATGTGTTTTCCCCAAATGTTTCTGCTGTATTTGGTGAGACGGTTTTCTTCATAAACCGGGAGTGTTTTGTTATTGGCAAAGTCTCCATGGCAGGTTTTGCATTCCAACTTGCCCATATTTACGTGGGCAATGTGTGAAAAATATACACAATCCGGCTGCTTGGAATAGACCAGCCAAGGCACCTCCTCGTCTTCGGCCAGATACGCGAGAAATTTTTTCTCATCCTCGGATTTCCCTAAGGGAAATTCCGGATCATCGTGGCACATGGTGCAGGTGGCGTTCTTGGGAATTCCCGTAAAGGTTCCGTCATCGCGAAACGCATGACAGAAAAGGCATTGCTCCTGTTGGGTATCCCCCTCAATGCCGATATCGGGGTTCAGGTGCAAGACATGGTTAAAATTGAGGGGCTGTTCCTGCTTGGAATACAAAACCATAGGAAAGATCACCCAACCGATAATCAAGGCACCAATAAGACCTGCCAGGAAAAAGAGCCACCCACCCCGCTTATCAGGGGAATTTTCTCTATTTTTCATGATGGTTAAGCCTCTTACATCAAGTTGAGGGTTTACTGAATAAGGGGCCAATAGCTTTTGCGTATTTACCCAATTCACTTTTTCTTTGTCAAGGGAAAAACATGCTTCAGAATCCGAAGTTTATCTCTAAGGGATTTTCAGAAAACCAAGGTGATTTTGCAAGTTAGCTGGCCGACATGGCCGCCGCAACTCATCCATAAGGAGAACGGCGCTTCAAATTGGGTGAACCATGCGCCTGTTACAGGTGAGAATTTCGGAGATCAA
>JARRPY010000293.1:0-4127 GCA_037382425.1 Deltaproteobacteria bacterium | reverse complement strand
GATATATGGGTGAAGCGGCGGACGGGGGAGGGGGGAACCGGGGTCAGAAAATGGTCATATACGAACAATGATCATATATGACCATTTTATGGGCATCTATATGGATACGGTATCTCTGGTGCACGACGATGTCTTCGACCCAAAGGCATACGATCATCTTGACCGTCCTTCTCTCCATCTTAGAACGGCTCTCAATCCTTCCCGCGTGACCCTGCTGCCTTGGATCTCGTCGAACAATGCAAAATTTATTGCATTGATCACATCAACGTTCCTCTTGGTATTATCCTCAAACGCTTCCCGATGAAGGACGCCACGTAAAATAGTCCTGAATTCCTCCAGCTTCCTTCTTGTCAAAATCTTCTCAAATAGAATTTGAGGCTGCTGGGTGTACCCGAATTTGTCAAGGCGCCTCAGGAGATAGGTGAGGGTTCTGTCTGTCGGCTTAAACCCAAAGGTCTGTTCCAGCCCCGCCTTGAGGATGGATACCGTTGCCGGATCAGGGCTCTCCATGCCATCTTTATGCGGACCTGGACGAACAGCGGGCGGGAACGGCTTTTTTCCTTTCGCTCTTCGGCTGATCAGGACCCTGTGCCCTTCTGCTTGTCTGCACAGGTGCTCTGCCTGGAGCGCCGCAGCCTGAAGGTAGACGCTCATAAGTAATCTACTTTATTATTGATCCGGAATCACCAAATACGATAATGCATAATCCGCCAAAATGAATAAAAACTTTGTAAAACAAATCATTCATCCGTTCGCTTCCCAAACCGCCGTGTCGGCAGAGAGCCGATCTTCAGGATCCGTCCTTGGATGTCGTAAGGTCTTTGTACGGATCGCCCGTGAACCTGCCCTGTTCCTTTTTGGACGAAACGCCTGCCCAGTCTTTCGAAAGTCGACCTTCCTGGATCGGCGAGAACCACGGATTGGACCCCTTCCCCTAATGCGCGGAAGATAAGCCCTTCCAAAGAATGGGCCAATGAATCCCAAAAGCAAATATCTGCACCGATCATTACATCGATGCGCTTCAGATGATCGCCCATAAGCTCATCGAACCCCAGCTGCATGGGGGTGATTTCGACATGGTTGAGCTGTGTGTGCATCTGCAAATACGGAAATACTTCTGAATCGATGTCGACGCTTGTGACTTCGGCGCCATGATTTCTTGCACAATAGATACCCGCCAGCCCCCAACCGCAGCCCAATTCCATGACACGTGCGCCTTGGGACAGTCCTTGGCGGTTTAAGAAATCCATCAACAACCAACTCGAAGGCCAGAGCCTGATTCCGTGAAACGATGGGGCATGCGACCGCTTGAGTTTCCTGATTTTGCGGTGGCGCGGACGGTAAACGTGAACCCCATATTCGAAGATTTCGGCCTTCTTGGCGGAAGCCGAACCGGTTGTCCTTCCGGGTTTTTCGATGAATAATCTTTCCACGCTTCTTATCCGGTTGCCATGAGATCTTCGGTCATGTTTACCCCAACATGATGCAATGTCAGGGGTTATCTTTGTGTCTCAGAAAACGGTTTCTTAGAAACGACGCCCCCTGCCTTGTCTCGGGCCTTTTCCGCCGCCACCAAACCCTCTACCACCGCGATTTTCGGTCCGAGCGCGTGCTTTATCGACCCTCCGTCGTAGACCGTTCCCGATACCTTTGCCTCACCAGGCAATACGGGTTAAAGGTTGATTGAAAACCGCTTGTCCTTTTCACCTGCCCGCCGGAGAATAAAATTGCCGGTACCCCGTGGGGTTCTTGGCTGTTCCCGGTCGTGTTCAGTCTGAGCAAGATGGGCAAGCATTTTCTTTAGTTTTTCTTCCAATTGACGACGTGTATACTCGTTCATGATGACTCCTTGTTGCTGTTTTACCCTCGGTAGGAAATCGCCTGGATGTCTTACTGAGAGACCAACACAATACCGAAACGGAAATCCTCTGTTTCCTAAAGTCTACAGCTTTTCTCACAGAGGAATTCGGCTAAGGTTTGCTTGGCTTGGATGTTCTGATGAAGCCGAGAGACATGAAAATCTTCAAAGAAAAAGCGATGAACAAAGGGAGGGAAAATCAGAAAAATCGCTCTTTATGACTTTGAGCCACCATAAAGGCAGCCTTTTTCACGATGGCCGTTGAAGCTCCAAACGGGTGAGTAGCCCCTGTTTGAAGAAATGTTAAGGAATTTTTAGTATTTTTTTCATGAAGTATCCTTTTCATCATATATTTATTAAAATAAATCAAAAATTATATTAATAGAATATTTTTGTCAAGTTTTTATTTTTTTAAGGTTTTTATTGTTGGTAGGGTGTCGATGAGGAATACCTGGGATCGCCTTAACCCCGACAACCAAGTTATCACCACCGTTCTAAAGCAATAGTGGGATTAATCCCCAGGAGATTAACGCTCGTATTTGAATCATTTGCATTTGCCCCACCTTGCGTCTTGTGAACAAAAAACGGTTTAAACGAATCGTCGAGCGGATTGATTCCGGATGGAAGGGTGTGTCTCTTCACATTGAGTATGCGCGGTGGTGAAAGAGAACCAGGATCACAGAAGATGGGTCTACGTTATAGCCGATAAACGAGCGGTTTTTCTTCCGCATCGATTTCTATCCCGAGGCTGTCGCCGGTTTTGAAGCCGAGTCGTTTGAATTCCTTGACCACATGGTCATGCCGTTCGATCTTCCAATATACGCCCCAAATGGGATTACGAATGGAATCGATACCGTAGGCGTCATGGGTACACATTTTGATACGAATCTTATCTTTGGTTATCAGGGTGTCGGCTTCCCCAAGAAAATAGTCGATTTGATACAGGTGGTTATGGAGTTTTTGGGACAGCTGCTTCTGCATTTCAGGAAATTCGTCCAGATAGTGATCGGCCATCTGATGCAGATCCTCGGGAACCCGGATCGACAGGCCAAGCACTGCAAACCGCTCATGCCTGAGGGAGAAACGGGTGAGCGCTTCTTCATACGAAGTTATGGCTCGGAGCACATCATTTATAGCGGCGGTTCCGCCTTCAGTCCCCAGGATTATCTCCTCACAGGCACTGATGACATCAATATAGAAAGCGCGTCGATCCATCACATAAACCGGCCTTTCTCGATAATTTCTACGCTTTCTAATTCTACGGATCCCATCCAACTTGACAGATCTTTCACTCGCCGCCTGGTGGAGAACCTCGATGTTGGAGATATCCTTTGCTTGAACCACATAAACTTCGCCATCTGTTGAAATCACGTATTCGATTTCGCTCTTAAACCCGAGACAGTCCTGAATCCCCCTTGATATGTCCAACAATCTCCTATCATGCGGGGTCTTGGTGATGAAGGGATCACTCTGGACTTTGTGAATCCGGTCTCCTGAATAGCCGAACTCCCACTCATCCCCGACCATCTTGGCCATGACACTCGTGCCCTCAATGAAGGGCATAACGATGAGCCCCATTTCATCAAGATCAACTTGTGGCGCTTGGTTGAACGTCTGTTGCCGCAGGATCGAAAGCCGCTTGGCGGATTTCCCGAATTTGATGATTCGTTTTCTGGCATATTCGATCCCCGCGACATCTGCGTACGTTTCCAACGAATCGAATGTTCCTCCTTTGAAATATTCCTCCTGAGGATGAGCGCTTCTTGCGATTACTTTAAAGCCCTTGCAATGATTCAAAAGGAATTGCTTCAGGGCGCCGAATTGCCGTGATTTAAAGTCCTCTGCGGTAAGATAGATGAAATCAGGGACGTTGAACCCGCTCTTCTTAATGAGTTGCAGAGAACGCGCCTTCTCCGGCAAGTTTGATACATTCTCGTTCTTTGTCATCATTTTTCCTATCGGATATCTCCCTGCCGATAAAAAAGGAGCCGTTGATCTCCACAGTATGAGTGGATTCGCCCCTTCCTCCTTAAATATCCTGTACAGTCCCCTAAGGGCGTATCGGTTCTCCGTTGAAGTGGATGGTTTCTTCACTGGTTTCGATGGGTTCAGTCGATTTTCTTTCCAGCTTTCGCTGCCTCTTTTCCTCTTTCTTCTTTTTCCTCGCCATTTCTTTCTGACGTTTCTGGAAATTGTAATTGGATTTTGCCATGTTGCTTCCTCTCTATGTGGAATCAATCATGTCGATTGATGACAGGTGAAAGAACTG
>JARRPY010000292.1:0-4153 GCA_037382425.1 Deltaproteobacteria bacterium | reverse complement strand
CATGGCCAAGGCCTTGAACCGCTTCACCCGTGAGGACCCCACCTTCAGATCCTATGTGGACGCCGAATCCGGAGAAACCATCATATCGGGCATGGGCGAACTCCATCTCGAGGTGTATGTCGAGCGAATGAAACGGGAGTTCAAGGCGAGTGTCGTCACCGGCATGCCCCAGGTAGCCTACCGGGAGGCCATTACGCAAAAGGCGGCTTTTGACTATATGCACAAGAAACAGACCGGCGGGGCGGGCCAATTCGGCCGGGTGGCCGGCTTCATGGAACCCTCACAGGACGGGACCTATGAGTTCGTCAACGAGGTCAAGGGCGGCGCCATCCCCACCGAGTACATCCCATCGGTGGACAAGGGATTTCAGTCGTGTCTCGAAAAAGGCGCCTTGGTCCGGTTCCCGGTGCTGGGCATGCGGATCACCATCAACGACGGCAAGGCCCACAGCGTGGACTCATCCGAGATGGCCTTTTCCCAGGCCGCCGTGGGGGCCTTTAAACAGGCCTATATGAAGGCCAAGCCGGTCATCCTGGAACCGATCATGAAGGTCACGGTGGAGGGACCTTCGGAGTTTCAGGGAAATGTCATGGGCTCCATCAACCAGCGCAGGGGGTTAATCACCAGTTCAATAGAAGACGGCACCTTCACGACCATAGAGGCGGAAGTCCCCTTGGCCGAGATGTTCGGTTACGCCACCACCCTCAGGTCGTTGACCCAGGGAAAGGCGGAATTCACCATGGAGTTTTCCCGATACGCCAAGGTCCCTGAATCCCTGTCAGAGGAGTTGAAAACCACCCTGAGGAAAAAATTGAGAGAAGAGGGAAAATCATGAACGCGTTCACTTCCGTCAGTCCATTGAAGATCCTTCAAAAATCTTCACGCCAACGCCTGGGACCCGGGAATCTGGGGGTGCTCATCGCCAGGGCCGGTGTGGGCAAAACCGCGTGCCTCATTCATATCGCCTTCGATAAGATCTTTCGGGATGAACGGTTGGTCCACGTGGCTTTGGAGGAGGGACCGGAGAAGGTCATGAGTTATTATACGGTCATTTATCATGACCTCATAGAGGCCCTCGATATCAAGGATGATGGCACCTATCGCCAGCAAATCGAAAAAAACCGCATGATCCTTGCCTACCTGAATCAGAGTTTCGCTCCCGACCGGCTCCGGGCCAATCTGAAAAATCTGGTGGAAGGGCTTCAATTTGAGCCGGACACGCTCATCGTGGACGGGCTCGATTTTGAAAAAACGGAAAGGAGCGTGTTCGAAGGGCTCAAGGCCATTGCCGGTGAATTTCAAACAGAGATCTGGCTTTCCGCCCGGTCCCATCGCCACATTACACGGGTCAACGAGCGGGGCGTCCCCTACCCCTGTGATGAGATCGACGATCTATTCAACCTCATCCTTCACCTTAAAGCAGAGCCTTCGGGTATCTTTTTAAGCCTCGTGAAAGACAACGATCAGCCCGGGGGCCCGGACACCCATGTGCGGCTCGACCCCAATACCTTTCTGGCCATGGCGTAATGTCAAGGGGTTAGGTATAAGGCATTAGGTGTAAGGGTTTTGCATGCCTGGTTTTCGTACACCGATGTGAAAAAGCTAAAAAGAAACAAACAAAATTTCTCAGCGTCTCTGCGTCTCTGCGGGAGAAGATTTTAACAGATTGCCATGAAAGTGAACTGTCAAGACCACCGAAAATCCATGGAACTGCTGGGTCTGAAACAGCGCCTGAAACACGAAGATGCATTGGATGAAGACGAGAGAGCGGCCATCGAAACCCGGATAAAGATACTGGAGAAGGAACTCGGGATGGATTAGGGCCTGAAGCGCGTTGTCGGCCGTTCTGGCGCTATGGACTCAATTTACGACTTCCACACGCTCAGCAGTTTAAGATAATTCAGCGGGCTTTTCATAACCGCTTCATATGTTATTTCTCCCATGGCCACCCGCGCCATGGCCTCCGTCAATTCTTCGCCAAATCGACGGAACACCCTGTTTCTGACCTTCGGATAACGATAAAAGAAATTTCCCGCCAGCCTACCCGATTTCAAATCCCTCAATATCTGCCGATTCATCTCACGATGAAAGCGTTCTTTCACCGACTCGGTTTCAAACCCCCCGCCAATTAACGCCTCTGCCGCGATTTGACCGCTCAAAACGGCGGAGAAGATGCCTTCTGCCGTGATCGGATCGGCCAGTCCGGCAGCGTCACCCACCAGAAGAATGCGGCCTTTTATCAACCCATCTTTGCGAGGGCTAATGGGGATCAAAAATCCCCGTGGCTTTAGTTTGGCTGAAGATTCAATTCCTAAGCGCGCCGCATACCGAGTGACCGCGTCATGAAGTCTTGAACTTTGTCGGCCTATTCTTACAATGCCTATGGACAAGTGGTCCTTTTTGGGAAACGCCCATGCATACCCGTCGGGTATCAGGTCAAAATCGAACCTCGCGGCCTGGGAGAACCTATCCAGCATCCGATCATCGACCCCCACTCGGCATTCCAACGCCGGAATCATTTGTCTCGTCTCCTGCCACCCGCCGCTTCTGGCCACCCTGCTCAGTGCGCCATCGGCTCCAATGACAAACCGCGCCTTGTGCCGGCCCCTTGCCGTTTCCAATACAATTGAGTTCGGACCCTGACGGAGATCAAACACTTCACAGGCGGGCATTATTTTGGCCCCGGCTTTTTGGGCCTCCGATACCAGCAGGTGATCGAACTTATCCCGCATGGTCATGGAGATGATGGGCTGATCTCGAGAAATGCTGAAACAAAGGGATGAGGCCGGTAAATTGAATTGGACGGTAAAGCATTTCCGATCAACAACCGAACGGATGTCGATCGGCATATGGCGTAATGCTCTGTGGACGATCCCGCCGGCGCACGTTTTCTGTCTGGGCAACTGCGCTCGGTCAATTACCGCGACCTTCACACCTTCCCTTGCAAGCGCCAAAGCCGCACAGGAGCCTGCCGGCCCGGCACCCACAACGATAACCTCATAATCTTTTTGGTTGATCACGGTTATGCGGTTGTATCAAAAATACGCTTAACTGAATTGATGACCCAGAAGCGACCCGCAGGAAATTGCGCGAATATACGGAAGCCGGGAGTCCACTGGGTGCCGAATCCGTCATGCCGGACGAGATCCGGGAACGGCCTGACGGAGTTCATCTATATAACTGCCGAGCTTATGGTCTGGGGTCCTTTAACACGCCCTTGGATCTCCCATGTTAACGGGCCATTTCCAAGAGGCCGGGCCATCCGGCCGCACGAAAGTAAATATCCTGTAATTGGGGCGCTTCAATCTCAATCTGGGCGGCCAAACGGGAAATCTCGGACCAGTTTCCCTGTTCGAACGCTTCGATCAAATCAAGTGCGATTCGCAATGGGCCGTGACCTGTAATAGCGTCGGTGATCTCCTTTTTGAGAGGCAGTTCCGCCAGGACTTCCGGTAAGGGCCTGCCGATGATGGCGTCAATTTGAGAAAAAAGCCCGGTCAGAAAAAGAGAAGGCCCCCGATCATCCCACTTTGGAACACAGGAAAGCAGTTCACAGAATTTTCCCCGCACCAATGACTTAATGAACTAGAGCAATGGCTTCATTTATGATTGGGCCTAAAGGTCTGGAGGTGTGTTACTTTTCATCAAATGATTCCGGCGGTCCGAGCGACGGCGTCTTGACGGGAGCAGCTGCCCCCGGGACAATGACGAACGAGTTGCCGCCGGGATTTCGTTTGAAAACCGGATAGTCGGGACCCACCTTCAGGGGACCGGTCTTTTTCCAGTTGTTGAGAATCCAGATGTTGCCGGACGGATCGACGCCTCCACCGGTGACCCGGTCCAGGGCATCGGACAAATACCCGCTTGTGGGAGAGATCGCATCGCCCAGGGTCAAGCCTCCGGGACATTCGCCTGCGCCACAGAAGTGCGACAGCGAGGTGATGTTCGATTTGTCATCGTTGGGATCTACGCCGAAATTGAACACCCAGACGGTGTCGTTCCCATCGACAAAATTGCCCCATGGGATGGAGAGCCCGCCCGTGTTGGCCGGTTCTTTGCCGAAGACCCGAGCCCTACTCGCATCGATACTATCCGCCGGGAAATAGACCAGCGACGGTCCGATGCCACCGCCTTGATCCGTCGAGAAAGGCGT
>JARRPY010000291.1:0-4155 GCA_037382425.1 Deltaproteobacteria bacterium | reverse complement strand
CCGGTCGATGCTCACGGCGGCTTCCTTGCCGCACTGTACGGCCTCCACCACCGATTTGGGCCCATAGAAAACATCCCCGCCCGCGAAGACGCCTTCAATGGGTGTTTGAAAGGTCACGGGGTCGGCCTGAAGCCCGCCCCTCGCCGTGCTGGGGATTCCCTCTTTTTCTGCAAAGGAAAGATCCGCGGCCTGGCCGATGGCCACGATGACGGTATCCCCCTCCATGGCGGTCAGGTCGGTGTCGTCGTACGTGGGTCTAAAGGCACCGGTTTCGTCAAATACGGCCGTGCACCTCTTGAATTCGACACCCGTGAGACGACCTTCCTCCTCGAGGAACCGTTTCGGCCCGAGGCTGTTGGTAATCTCGACGCCTTCCTCCAAAGCCTCTTCAATCTCGTAGTCCCAGGCCGGCATTTCCTCTCTTTTCTCCAGGCACACCAGGGAGACGTGCGCTGCGCCTTTCCTGAGCGCAGTGAGGGCCACGTCCACGGCCACATTGCCTCCGCCGATGACGATCACCCGTTTGCCCACAGTGACCTCGTGGTTGAGTGCCACATCGCGCAGGAAATCGACGCCTTTGAGCACACCGGGTAGGTCCTCTCCCTCCACGTTCAGGCGTCTGCTGAGGTGCAGACCCGTCCCCAAGAATACGGCCTCAAAGCCGTCTTTTTTGAGCGATTCGAGGGTAATGTCTTCGCCGAAGGCGACCCCGGTCTTTATCTCCACGCCCATCTTCTCGATAATGCCGATCTCAGCAGCCAGTACGTCCCGGGGCATCCGATAGGCGGGGATCCCCACGGCCATCATGCCGCCGGCCTTCGGGAGTTTTTCGAAGACCGTGACCTCATAGCCCTTCAACCGCAAAAAATAGGCCGCCGCCAGGCCCGCCGGTCCCGCACCGATGACCGCCACTTTTTTGTCGCGTGACTCCGGGAGTTCGGGCACGTACGGCGTCTGTTGAGAAAGATCCACATCGGCGAAAAACCGATGCAGATACTGAATACTCAGGGGCTCATCCGTATCGCCCCGGGTACAGATCCCTTCGCATGGATGATGACAGACCCGACCGCAGACGGCGGGAAACGGATGGGATTCCTTGAACAGGGCCAGGGCCTCCGCATATTTGTGTTCCCGCATCAGGGCGATGAAACCCTGGACACTCACGTGGGCCGGACAGGTGGCCTTGCAGGGGGCCGTGCCCCGTTTGCTGATGGCATAGGCCCCGGGCATGGCCTGGGCATACTGTTTGTATGCCGCCTTGCGTGTGCCGAGCCCCTTGTTGTAGTCATCCGCCACCTCAATGGGACAGACCTTGGCGCACTCGCCGCAACTCGTGCATTTGGTCAGATCCACATAACGGGGCTGCCGGATTAGACGGGCCGTAAATCGACCCTCTTCGCCCTCCAGTTCTTTGAGTTCGGTTTGCGTAATCAGTTCGATGTTCAGGTGCCGGCCGACCTCGACCAGTTTCGGTGAGATCACTCACATGGCACAGTCATTGGTGGGGAACGTCTTGTCCAACTGAGACATGAGCCCGCCAATGGCCGCGGATTTCTCCACCAGATATACGTAAAAGCCTGAGTTTGCCAGATCCAGCGCGGATTGCATGCCGGCGATACCGCCGCCCACCACCATCACCGAACCGGACAGGTTTTTGGTCTTGTCATTGGACATGAGTCACTTCCTTTCTCACAGTTTGGCTGCGTCAAGGACCTGCGGCAGCTTGTCTTCCCAGCCCACCGTTGAAATCATCACACCGGGCATGCCCATCTCTTTCAGCCCGGTAATCAGGTCTGCGGCCGTCTGAATGCATTGCTTCAATTTATCCGGGGCCTTCTGAATCTCCCGGATCGTTTCAGAAGGAATCGAAATATGTTTGAGATTTCGATCAATGTATCGGGCCATTCCCGCTGATTTGAGGAGGAGGACCGTGGGAATGACGGCCACCTTGTTTGTATCCACCCGCTTGATGAACTGCTGAAAGGTATGCAGATCAAAGACCGGCGTGGTAACCGCAAAGCCGACGCCCTTTTCCACCATTTTCTCTAAGTTTTCGATGACGATATCCAAGGCACCTCCCATGGATCCCGCATTGATGGTACAGCCCATCAAGAAATTCGAGGCGCCTTCCAGGGTGATGCCCGCCATGTCTTTCCCGGTCTGAAATGCACCGATGATGTCCAACAGCTGCATCACATCCACATCATAGACCTCGCGGGCCTGGGGATGATCGCCGTATCGGATATCCTCACCCGGCACCACCATAATGGTCGATATACCCAAAGCCGATGCCGCCAGGATGTCGGCCTGAAGTGCCAGCCGGTTTCGGTCCCTGCAGCACGCTTGAAGCACGGTCTCAATGCCGTGCGCGTTTAAAAAGGCGCATCCCCCCAGAGAACTCGCCTTCATCACCGCATTGGCCATCTCGGGTACCACCAGGGCATCCACCCGGCCCTTGACCCGGTTGGCATTCTCCAGGAGGCGAGAAAAATCGGCGCCCTTGGGGGGCTCGAATTCGCCGAGGACAACAAATTTTCGAGAATCGATCTTTTCCTTTAATCCCATGTTTTAAGCCTCCACATTGATTGGATCATCCATTGATGGCATTGGATATGGCCACCTGGAGATCTTCCATACCAAAGGAATTGATGTGGTAATAGAAAATCCGCTGTCTGCGGATTTCGCTTTCCAGTTCAGGGGTGTTTTTTTCGGCGCACACGATCAGGGGGAGGTCCTTTTCCATCCCCTTGATGACGGAAAGGAAGTCGTAATCCTTCTCGAGGAGGTCGGCATCGAGCACCAGCACATCTACCCGCTCCGCCTGGAGCATCAGGAGCATTTCCCTTAGATTGCCCGCTCTCAACAGCAGATAGCCTTTGTGATTAGAGAACTCTCTCAGACTGGCGGAGAGATTCTGTTCCTTTTCCGCAACGAGGATGGCCTTATCGGTTTGCATTGCTCAGCGTGTTGATTTTGCGGGTCATTCGGTCATTGTGTGCTTCAATTTCCTGTCGAAAGGCCGGATTGACCGGTCCTACTTGGGCGATGGAAAGCAATAATTGTGCCTGCGGCTGGATAAGGGGAATTATATAAATAATTCAACAGGATAAACGGCGAGATGAAGCACAACGGGGTGCCCCCTTTTTTGGGGCAAATCCTCCCATTGGATCCCGCGTTTGGTTATAACTATCTATTATTGCTATGTATTTAGAGATATGGGGTAAAATTGGAAAAATGTTACAAAATTACCCATTATGGCTCTGTGTATAGACGCGGAATCCGTGCCCAATCTTAGGGCGCTTGCATACAAAGCGAACATGTCGCCGGCAAATCATCGGGGAGTGGCACTTTTGAGTAATCTCTGGTAAAGGAAAGGAATTGACGCGTCCATCGGATTTCCTAACGCCCGACACCCATAAGAGAAAGTGGGGGAAGAGATGAAGGCAACCCTACATCATGTACAATATATTTTCATCCCTCTGAATCATGATGAACGAATAGCGATCTGACTGACAAGTGCGGGACGGCGTCGGGTTTAAAGGCCATACTTGTTGATCTTGGCTGCAAGGGTCTTTCGGTTGATTCCCAGGATATCGGCGGCCCGGGTCTTCTTCCCCTTGGCCCTCTTCATGACAAAGGCGATGTACTTCTTCTCCAATTCCTCAAGGGTGAGGGGGTCTTCGGAGAACATCTGCAGTTCCCCCTGCCGCTGGGTGATATAGGACGGCAGGTTCCCGGGCCGGATGATCTCCGTATCCTCCAGAATGAGGATTCGTTCCAGAGCGTGCTCAAGCTCACGGACGTTTCCGGGCCAGTGATACTCCGTCAATATATCCAAGGCCTCGGCAGTCACCTCGGGCGGATCCTTTTTCATTTTGCGGCTCAACTTGCTCAAGAAATAACGGATGAGGAGCGGAATATCCTCACGCCGCTCCCGCAGGGGCGGGAGATGAATGGGCACCACGCTTAACCGGTAGTATAGATCTCCCCTGAATGTATTTTCCTTGATGGATTCCGAAAGCTCGGTGTTGGATGCGGAGATGATTCGGATATCGAGTTTGATCTTCTGCTGATCCCCCACCTTCATGAACTCCCTCTCTTGGATGACCCGCAGGAGTTTGGCCTGGATATTCAGACTCAGATTTGCGATTTCAT
>JARRPY010000290.1:0-4194 GCA_037382425.1 Deltaproteobacteria bacterium | reverse complement strand
CGTCTGCGCTCTCGCCCCTCAACAAACCCGCCTCGGCGGGATATTTAAGTGAGACCTTTGAAAAATACTCGATTTTTTTCAAGGTCAAGAAAGGCGAAAATTTCAACCACAGGAATATGTTTAATATTTCGAGGATTGAAATTTGAGCCTGACGCAGAGATTGAGCAAAAGGGGGTGTTTTTCAAAGGTCTCTAAGAATATACTCACTTCTCAGGAGACATCAACCTCGATGATGAGAACCCGGTTCTTTGCGGCGGAGAGATCGCGGAAATGGACCTGGGTGTCGAGGAAAATGTGACTGCAGGGTATTGTCTGACTCCCTTGACGGGGGAGGTCCCTATGTGGAAGACTTCCGGGGTCACAGTGTCGAAGTGGTTCTGGAAGTGCTTGAGAAAGCCATCAATTTAAATGGAAACAGTAAATCGCGGGTATCCTCACAAATGGTCGGCCATGGCCGGCATCGGCACCGGCGTGCTCATGGCCACGCTGGACGTCAGTATTGTCAATATCTCTCTGCCCACCATGGTCGAGGCCCTTCACACGAATTTCGCCACCATCCAGTGGGTCATCCTGAGCTACCTCCTCGTCCTCACGTCGATGATGCTGACCCTTGCCCGTCTCGGCGACATGTTTTCGAAAAAGAAGCTTTATACCATCGGGTTGGGCCTTTTCACCATTGGATCGCTTCTCTGTGGGCTGGCGCCGGCAGTGGGGTGGCTGATCGCCTTCAGGGCCCTTCAGGGGTCCGGGGCCGTCATGACCCAGGCCCTTGGATCCGCCATCATTACCGAAGTCTTCCCGGCCTCGGAACGTGGGCGGGCCTTGGGTGTGATCGGGGGCATCATTTCAGCGGGACTGGCTTTGGGTCCCCCCATCGGCGGCATTTTGATCGGTCTTGCGGGGTGGCGGTCCATCTTTCTGGTGAATGTGCCCATCGGCGTGATCGCCCTTTTCATCGTCACGCGTCACGTTCCGCTCCTTCACCCCGTGCGCCACGATCAGCGCTTTGATCTCGCGGGCGCAGGAATTATGCTTGTCACGCTGACTTGCTACGCCTTGGCCATGACGCTCGGCCAACAGCTCGGCTTCGACAAAGCCGAGGTGCAGGTTTTTCTTCTGGTCACGGTGGCCGGGATAAGCGCATTTATCCTGGTCGAAAAGCGGGTGACCCAGCCCATGATCGAGCCCGCGCTCTTCCACAATATCCTCTTCACCTTGAATCTCCTCATGGGCTTTCTGGTGTTCATCTCCATCGCGGGGGTCATCATCTTCCCTTTCTTTCTTCAACTGGTCAAAGGATATAAGACAGCACAAATGGGCCTGCTCATGATGACCGTGCCCATTTCAATGGGTCTTGTCGCTCCCATTGCCGGGACCATGTCCGACCGCTTCGGCTCGCGCGGCATAAGCCTGATCGGCCTCATGGTCGTGGCCGGCGGGTGCCTGGCGATCAGTACGCTGGATAAGGAAGTGGGTGCCGTGGGGTACATCCTGCGCATGGTTCCTCTGGGAATGGGACTGGGCATCTTCCAATCACCCAACAACAGTGCGATTATGGGGGCGGTGCCCCGGGAGCGGCTGGGCGTCGCATCCGGCCTGCTTGCCCTGTCTCGAACCCTCGGGCAATCCACGGGTGTCCCCCTCATGGGGGCGCTCTTCATCACCCTGGTCTTCCGCTCCGGGCACCTGGCTCCCGGCGGAACCCTCAATGACGCGCCGGCCGAAGCGTTGGTTGCAGGGGTTACGGGCACCTATCGCATTGCCGCCCTGATCATCCTGGCTTCGACCATCCTGGCGGGCGTTGCCCTGTGGATCGAGAAGCGCCGCAAGACCCGGGCCCATAGCATCCAGTGAACGCTTCTTCCGCCGGGCGTGGTTAGCAATTCAGACCCCCTCCCGATACCGCCCCCGCAAGACAAAATCCAACATTTTGTGGTCTTGATAACGCCCACCCCAACATCTTGGCATAAAAATTGCTGTTTATTATGTGTAAAAGGGGCGGCGAAAGAAAACCCGCCAATGGACTCCGGAAAGGAGGATATCGCCATGACACGTCAATGCATCATCTGCGACCGGGTATTCGGCTGCGTCAAGGAAAGCTTCAAATATGCGTGTTCGGACTGTCGTCTCGTCGACGATTGCGGCATGCGTCAATATTTTACCACCACCCACGCGGTTTATGACATCTGCCCTTCCTGCAGCGAAGCGGCGGTCACTGGAGAGAGCCGGTCGGCTCGTGAGCAGATTGAGAGATTTGTCGGTGAGGGGATAAGAAGTCGCTTTTTTGAAGGTGAACTATAGCCCAGCGGGCTTGGGTGTCAAAAAAATGTGAGCGCAGGATAATGGGGTTGCGACAAAGGGCCTCAATAGGGAGGGCCAAATGGAGGGCAAGGCCCGATTTATTGAGAATTCGTTTCCGGGGGCCGATTGAGAGGTAATTTTGTGTTAGCGGCTACCCGGTTGTGTGTTTTCATGGATTATTTTAGATAGATTGTCAGAGATCCATGTATTGAGGCTTTTTCCAGTCTTTTTCGCTTCTATAGAAATGGTTTTGTGAAGTTCCGGATCGACACGAACAACGAATTTACCAGAATACGGCTTTTCAGGTTCTTCGCCACGTGATGCACAAAAATCAAGATACTCGTCTATAGAGTCCTGAAATGCTTTACGCAATTTGTTAACTGTTTCACCTTGAAAGGTCACCACATCTCGTAAATTTATTACTTCACCATAAAAAATATTTGCCTCATCATCAAATTCAACTTTTCCAAAATATCCTTTATATTCCATCATGATATCACTCCTGCTTCTTTTAAAAACCTTCTTACTGATTTTACCGCACCTTTTTCTGTAACTCGTTCAGGATGAGGCCGATGAAAGACCGCCCTTACATCATTTAAAACCATTCTTACTCGTGAACCCCGTCCTTCTGATATCTCTCCTCCAAGAGCAACAATTAAGGATTCGATATTAGACCATGGTATATCTGAACGATAGGGTTTCTCGAGTATTTTATTGAGAGTTTGTCTTTGTTTCTTGTTCATAAGCTATATGATACTACATTATGATATCATGTCAAGCGGATTTCATCGACTCACAACATAATATTATGAGACACCCCTGCCGGGTTGATAAAAATATTGAAAAATCGAAAGCGACACAAAAATAGAATGGAACCCGCTTAGATAGCAGTACGATTGTTTCTAATGTCCTTATGGGATAGTGTAATTGGCGTGATGTCCCCTTCAGGACGAGCCGGACGCCACCCGTTTACCGGCGGTGTCCACCGAAAGAGACCTTTGAAAAATGCTCAATTTTGGCCAAGGTCAAGAAAGGCGAAAATTTCAACCACCCCAGAGAAATAGGCTTCGCATTTCACAGGACAGGCAGGAATCCCGCTGCAAGCGGGACTAAATATTCCGAGGATTGAAATTTGAGCCTGACCCCGGTGAAACAAAGGCAACAAAGGTTTCACGGGGCAGGCGCCGAGATTGGGCCTCCGGCTCGTAGAGCCTACGCCTCGGAGAGCAAACGGGGGTGTTTTTCAAAGGTCTCCGAGATATTCCGCCGCAGCAAGGGCATAGATCCTGGCCGAATCGATCAGCTTGCCGATGGACACCCATTCGTCCGCCTGGTGATTGAGGCCGGGATTGCCCGGGCCGCAAATGGCAAAAGGCGCGTTTAGTTCAGGAACGAATTTCACGGCGTCCGTAAAATACCCGACGCCCTTCGGCCCAGCCTGTTTCCGCCCATTCACACGGGCTGTGATATCGAAAAGCGTCTGCAAGGCAGGGTGCCGGTAATCCACTTCCAGTGGCGGATTGTCCAGAATGACCCTCACCTGGGCCTTGAAATCGGGCAGAACCGTGGTTTTCGCCACGCTGTCGATGACGTCTTGGATCTTTTTCATCAGCATCCCGTGGTCCTGCCCCGGGAGGGTCCGTTGATCGACTCTGACGATACATTCGGCGGGGATGGTATTGGTATTGTTCCCGGCGCGGATCACATTGGGGCTCCGCCGATACTCCCCCAAAAGGGCGTGGCGTTCGAAGGGAATGTCCAGCTCGTCCAAGGCGGCCAGAATGGGCACCATCATCATCAATGCATTTCGGCCGTCTTCCATACGCGAAATATGTGCTGCCTTACCTATTGTCCGGATCTCGATCCAGAGGGCGCCTTTCTCCGCCGTGTAAA
>JARRPY010000289.1:0-4980 GCA_037382425.1 Deltaproteobacteria bacterium | reverse complement strand
ATCCGTGGCACGGGCTCGGTATCGGACCGAGCCCCCCTCACGTGGTCCACGCCTATATCGAGATAACGCCCTTTGATCTCATGAAGTATGAGGTGGACAAGTTCAGCGGGTACATGGTGGTGGACCGACCCCAGCGGACCTCCTCGGAGCCGCCCGCCCTTTATGGGTTCATCCCCCGTACGTACTGCAGGCATCGGGTGGGCGCCCTGATGAAGGGGGTCCGCATGGGTGATGGCGATCCCCTGGACATCTGCGTATTCAGCGAGCGGCCCATCAACCGTTCGGAAATCATATTGGAAGCGCGGGTGGTGGGCGGTATCCCCATGGTCGACGGCGGAATGGCGGATGACAAGATCGTCGCCGTGCTTGAAAACGACCTGGTGTACAAAGATGTCGAGGATATCCGCCAACTGCCTGAGGTCGTGGTGGAACGGCTCATCCATTACTTTACCACCTATAAGCTTCAGCCGGGCCATCCCGGGGATTCGCCGCCCACGGTCAGCGTGGGGGAAGCATATGACAGAGACCACGCCCACGCGGTGATAGAAGCCGCCATTCAAGATTATGCAGAGCACTTTTCACGAGAGATCTGAGGGTGGTCAAACCTTCTGCCCAAAACCGCATGGAATGACGACCGGAGGAATTTCGGCATCGAGAACGTGCTGAATTGGGGAATCGGACCGATTCTGTGGCTGCAAGGGTTCAGCCCCCTACTTGATCTCCCGTTCAAGCTGGTTACGTTCCTGGGAAATAAAGAATTTTTAATTCTGTTTTTCCCCCTCCTGTACTGGTGCGTAGACCGTCGCGTCGGCATGCAAGTGGCCATTTTATTTCTCATCTCTGCTTACCTGAATGCTGTAGCGAAGATGGTGGCTGCACAACCCAGGCCTTTTCAATATGACACGCGGGTCAAGGCCATTGTTCATACGGGAGGCGGTGGACTACCCAGCGGACATACACAGGGTGCCGTGGTGGTGTGGGGATATCTGGCCTACTGCACGAGACGTCCGTGGATGTGGGCACTGGCTGTCGGCATGATGGTTTTGATCCCGCTTTCCCGCCTTTATCTCGGGGTCCATTTTCCCACCGACCTTTTGGGGGGATACGCACTGGGCGGGATGATTTTATGGGTGTATATCCGAGTGGGACCGAAAGCCACGTCATGGCTTCATAAAAAGCGTTCCAGACAATACGCCGTGGCGGTGATGGGTCCCGCACTCATGCTTGTGTTTGCTCCCTCAGTGGGAAATGGGGTTGTTTCGGCGGCCACCCTCATGGGCATGGGCGTGGGAGTCGTGTTGGAGCGGGAGACGGTTCATTTTGAGTGCAACGGCAGGTGGTGGATGCGGATCACCCGCTACATTTTGGGTGTATGTGTGCTTCTGGGTTTCGTAAAACTCGGTGCGAGTCTATTTTCAGAGGTATTGCCTCACACGGCGTGTCTGTTCTTAACCTATGGAATCGTGGGATTTTGGGTCGCCTTTGGCGCCCCGTGGCTTTTCGTAAAATTGCGGCTGACCGATCAGGGCCCTGGCCGTGCACAGGAAAATGCTTAACGAGCGAAAAAATGGGCAACATTGTCCGTGCTCAGCGCCGACAACCCACCCTTCGGGTGGATTCCCGGTTTCCTTACATTTGGGAGAATCGCCTGTCCCGCCGAGGGGGGACAGCAGGGTTCTTCAATTGAAATGACATCACGACTAAAGAGGAGGTTCAGAATGAAAATCAGTTCTTTGGTTCTTTTACTCATGGGCACCATGGTGGCCGGACCCACAGCGGGAACGGCCACGGGCGCCGACAATCCTAAGGTGACGCTGGAGACCTCGAAGGGGACCATCGTCATTGAATTGTACCCGGATGATGCGCCGAAGACGGTGGCCAATTTCCTCCAGTATGCGCGCTGGGGGCACTATGACGGCACGATTTTTCACCGGGTCATTCCCGATTTTATGATCCAGGGGGGCGGGTTTGATGAAAAGATGAATCGGAAGCTCACCGAACTGCCCATTGAGAACGAGGCGGACAATGGTCTCAAAAACGAGCGGGGGACCGTGGCCATGGCCCGAACCCCGGACCCGAACAGCGCCACCGATCAGTTTTTCATCAACACCAAGAACAATACGTTTTTGAACCACAAAAACGAGACGCCCCAAGGATGGGGATACGCGGTATTCGGTAAGGTCATTCAGGGCATGGACGTGGTGGATGAAATTTCAAAGGTGAAAACAGGGGAAAAGGGGTCGATGTCGGATGTCCCTATGGAACCCGTGGTCATCGAGAAGGTTACCGTCCAGTAAGCCCGGGGTCGCTCCGTCTCTTCTGCTGTTGCCTTCTGAGAAGCTTCAGACAAAGAGACGGCGCTCAATAAAGGCGAAAGGGAAAATAGGTAGCCGTGACCATTATGCCTCTTTCAGTATCTTCAAAGACACATCCTCTACGATGCCTTTGACCTTTTCTCTGTAGGCCAGCATATGCGGGGATTTGAGGTGATCATGAAGCGCTTCCAAGCTCTCCCATTTCTCAAGGACAGTGACCACATGTTCATCCATCTGCTGGGGGGGAAGGCCGGCGTCGATATCCACCGCCGGGACATACGCAACACATCCCTTTTCATTTTTAACAGCCGGTATGTTGGCTTTAAATATCTCCAGAAACTCGGGAACCTTTCCTGCCTTGATGCGTGCCGACGCGATGACATGAATCATAATGATTATCCTTTGTCTGATTGATTTGGGTTTGTTCCCTTATGGAGCCGGGCTGCCTGGGGCTGTTCTCGAATCATTGAAGGGTGCTGGATACCATTTTCACTTTGGTCTCCATAAATGTCAAGGATTGCCATGAACGGCTCCCATCGAGTCGAATCGTCCACCTCTATGACCACGAGATCTCCCAGTTCACGCATCCTCATATTCACGCGATACCCCGTAGCCGGGAAAACCAAGACACGCCTGATTCCGGCGCTCGGTGCTGAAAAGGCGGCAGGGTTCCACCGGCGCATGGCGGAGCATGTGGTGGCCGCGGCCCGCAAGGTCAAATTGTCCGAAGGGTCCTTCGGACATCTGAAAATTGTCGTTCTGTACACCGGTGCCTCGCGAAATAGATTCCGTGCCTGGCTCGGGACGGATCTACACTATGTGCCCCAGCCGGAGGGGGACATCGGTGTGCGTATGCGAGCGGCGTTCAGGTATGCGTTTAGAAAAGGCCCAACTCCTACTATTTTGATCGGATCGGATCTTCCCGGACTCACCCCGGATATCCTCCTCCGGGCATTTTACACCCTCTGCCACGACGACCTCGTCCTGGGCAGGGCCCATGATGGCGGGTATTATCTCATCGGGATGAAACGGCTCTATCCTGGCATCTTTGAGGACATCAATTGGGGCACCGGCCACGTGTATGAGCGAACAGTGGATCACATTAAAAGGCTGGGTCTTCGCTTCAAAGACCTGCCCAGTCTGAGAGATGTGGACCGTCCCGAAGATCTTGACCGGCTCAAAAAGGACAGGCGCTTCGCGGATGTGTTTACCGGAAACCCAATGATCACCATCATCATCCCCACCCTCAATGAATCCGCAACCATTGAGGGCCTGTTGAAGCGCCTTCACCGGGCAGGGAATGTGGAATGCATTGTGGCCGACGGGGGGAGCCGCGATGACACCCGCTCTATTGCCGACCGAGCCGGGGCCCGTGTCCTCACCATTCCCAGGGGACGGGCGGCCCAACAGAATGCCGGGGCGCACGCGGCCGAGGGCCGGATCCTCTTGTTTCTGCATGCCGATACGCTCCCACCGGATGGATTTGACGGGGTGCTTCGCCGGACATTGGATCGTCCCGCCGTCGTGGCGGGCGCGTTTCGATTTCAAACGGACGAATTCGGTATGGGTATGCGCTTGGTGGCGTGGATGACCAACCTTCGATCCACGCTTTTTAAATGCCCCTATGCCGACCAGGGTCTGTTCATGGAAAGGCGGGTGTTTGAGGAGATGGGTGGATTTGCGCCACTTCCCATCATGGAGGACTTCGAACTGGTGCGGCGGTTGAGGCATCGAGGCCGTATCGTCACCCTCCCCCATGCCGCCGTGACTTCTGCCAGGCGATGGCGGCGACTGGGGGTGATCCGGACCACCGCCATCAATCAGGCCATCAATCACTTGATGATACTCGTCTTTCTTCTCGGTATGTACGCAGACAGGCTTGCACATTTGTACAGAATTCGGCATAGACGACCCCTGCGCCAGGTGTTGTAAGAGGGAAAGTCCCGGTTGCTTCAATGCGAGTTTCTGAGGAAGGTAATATCCCCATAATAGGCGGTCACGGTCTCGCCGGTGTTGTCCGTGTCCGTCATGATGGCCACCCCCGAAATCATGGGCGGATCTCCTTTAAAGGCCTTCCGGTAATCCGCATATATGTCCCTTTCTTCATCGACCCATTTATTCAGTTCTTTTGTCCCGCTTTCCACGACGAACATCATGGCCCGGTCGGTGTAGGCGTTGGGGACCACCAGGCCCTTGGGTGCGTTGGAGGCCCAGATATAGTTGAGCGAGGCCAGGGGCGGATATTCACCGTAAAAGAGTTTTATAGTTTCGTATTTGAGCTTTTCGAAGAAACCGAGTTTGTCCGGATCATAGGCGAAGAGGATGTAGATGCGGGCCGGGTAATCATCCCCGGACTTCTCGTGCACATTTCCTTTCTTCAGGAGGCCGGTGACCTTCCATTGCCATCGGATGATGGGATATTCCTTTGGGTCGATGGAAATCTTACGGATCAGACCGGACGCCGAGGCATCCGCCCTGGCCTCGAGGACCGTCCGGCCATCGGCTTTGACCAGCCGGTAGTCGGTATGGCGGTCGATACCCTTGAAATAGAGGGGCTCCCAGTGTTTGGGGAGGGCGTTGTCCGGGTTTTCGGCTGAAAAGGCCCCGACGTCGATGGCGGGAGGCGATTCTGCCAGCGCCATAACCTGACCCATTAAGAGTACCA
>JARRPY010000288.1:0-4214 GCA_037382425.1 Deltaproteobacteria bacterium | reverse complement strand
TTGATTCGTCACGAGGAAGTAAATGCCGGTAATTGGGCCCCTGCGGGAACGATCGTTTGCCTGAAACATCCTCGTGTCCCTATGGTGAGCTATCCTTGGGAGTGGCCGTTTTCTCTCTTGAAGGAGGCCGCCTTGATTCATCTCGCGGCCATGACGCGTCTGATCCATAAGGGATTTTGGTTGCGGGATGCCAGCGCCTTTAACATCCAATATGACGGAATTCAACTCCGTTTGATTGACACGCTATCTGTGGGGCCAAGGGAGCCCGGAAGCCCCTGGCCCGCTTATGGCCAATTTTGCGCCCACTTCTTAGCTCCCTTGGCAGTCGCCGCATATGGTGACATTCGCCTCCTTTCCTTATGGCGAAGTTATATAGATGGATTTCCGTTGGATTTAGTGTCGAACTTGCTCCCATTCCGGAAGCGGTACACACCTGGGATCTTCATGCATTTGACACTGCATGCCCGCGCCCAGAGGGTCGCCGACAAAAAAGAGGATATCGGAGAAGAAAAGACGACCAAGCCGGTGAAAGTGAGCGATCGGGGTCTCATCGGGATCGTACGGTCATTACAAAAAACAATAACGGGCATCAAGTGGAAGCCTCAATCGGCGATTTGGGACGAATATGAAAAGATCAGGACCTATGAATCGGAAGATGTGTCAAAAAAATCCGAGTATGTAAATGCGGTGGTCAGCCGGTTGGCACCCGGACTGGTATGGGACCTTGGGGCAAACAAAGGGGAATTTTCTTTAATTGCCGCATCTCAAGGCGCGTTTGTGGTGAGTATCGATAGCGATCCAGCTTGCTCGGAATCCCTTTATCAGAGGATCGCCGGAAAAGACGGTCTAAAAGGCATACTCCCACTCACAATGGATCTCGCCAACCCGTCTCCGGGATTGGGGTGGCATGGCAAGGAACGATTGAATTTGAGTGAAAGGGGCCCGGCCGATCTCGTCATGGCGTTGGCGCTGATCCATCATTTGGTGCTTTCATCGTGTGTCCCTCTTGAATTGGTCGCACAATGGCTCTCAGACTTGGGGAAGCATCTCTTGATTGAGTTTGTGCCTTCCAAAGATCCCATGGTCAAAAAGCTATTATTACATCGTAACGGAGACCACCTCCCCTACAATCTGAATGCTTTTAAGCAGTGTTTTGGTAAATATTTCCAATTTGAAGACGAGATATCCCTTCAAAATGGTCGACGATTGTTCTTGTGTCGGCGTTCTGAGAATGGGGAGTGAAACATCTTAAATTTTGTCTTGGCGTATTGAAATTTGTGTAAAATATTTTGAAATGGGGGATATTATGAACGAGAAATGCGGCGGAACAAAGGTTTGGATGGTGAGATTACTGTTCGGAATGATCATTATCTCTTTATGCATCGCAATACCAGTATACGCGCCGTGCGCGGACAAGCTGTTGGTGAAGAATGCGTCTGGCACAACGACATTCAAAGTAGAGGATAATGGCTCTGTGTCTGCTGCATCTCGCCTGCTCGCCAACGGTGCGTCGGCCTGGGGAAGTGCCCCATTCGTATTGGGACAAGATGTATTGAACAGGGGGATCGTCATAACGGATAAGGCATCGGTTAATCAGAAGAATATTTACTTCGGATGGAACGTGGGGTCATCCCACGAATATGCGGAGATATTTGCGCTTCAGGAAGGGATTGCATATAAAAATGTGGTTTTGAATCCGAGTGGAGGGTTCGTGGGTATTGGGATGACCAATCCTGCGCATCCCTTGCAGATGGGAAGCGGGGCCTATGTGTCCGCGGGAGGTGTGTGGACGAATGCATCCAGCAGGGAATATAAGCAAGATATCAGCGAGTTGGGCTACGATGAGGCAATGGATGCACTGAAAGTGCTTAACCCTGTGAAGTTTAGATACAAAGCAGATCCCAGAGAGGGGCATGTGGGTTTCATTGCTGAAGATGCACCGGAAATCGTGGCGTCACAGGATAAGAAAGGAATGAGTGCTATGGACGTGGTTGCTCTTCTAACCAAGGTCGTTCAAGAGCAGCAAAAGACCATTGAAAGGCTTTCAGGCAAAATAGCCAAACTGGAAAGGCAGGGGAAATAAGAAAAGTCTTGAATATGGATTGAAAGAAGAAAATTGATGGACGAGCATTCCAGAATATACGTTGCCGGTCACCATGGTTTGGTAGGATCAGCCATTGTCAGGAGGCTTCATAACAGGGGTTATACCGAACTGATCCTTCGTTCGCATGCTGAACTCGATCTGATGCGACAGACCGAGGTAGAAGCTTTTTTCCAAAAGGAAAAGCCGGACTATGTGTTTTTGGCTGCGGCAAAAGTGGGCGGGATATGGGCCAATAGCACATGTCCCGCCGATTTTATTTACGACAATCTCATGATTCAGACGAATATTATCCATTCTGCGTATTTGAGTGGCGTAAAAAAGCTGCTTTTTCTGGGAAGCTCATGTATATATCCGAGAAATTGCTCTCAACCCATGAAAGAAGAACATCTCCTGTCGGGCTATCTGGAACCGACCAACGAGCCCTATGCCATTGCCAAAATCGCCGGCATAAAGATGTGCCAAGCATACAACAGGCAGTTCAATACCCGATATATCAGTGTGATGCCCACCAATCTTTACGGTCCGGGTGACAATTTTGACCTCGATACCTCGCATGTGTTGCCGGCCTTGCTGAGGAAATTCCATGAGGCGAAGGAGGCAGGGAAGTCAACAGTGGGAATATGGGGAACGGGCACCCCCAGGCGCGAATTTCTCTACGTGGACGACCTTGCCGACGCGTGCGTTTTTCTCATGAACAACTATGAAGATTCTGAAATCATCAATATCGGTGTGGGTGAAGATCTGGCAATTAAGGAATTGGCTGAGATGATTTCCAGGGTCATTGGTTTTGTCGGGGAGATGACGTTTGATCCATCCAAGCCTGACGGCACGCCTCTAAAGCGGTTGGATGTCTCAAAGCTAAACGATTTAGGTTGGCACGCCTCTACGTCCTTGAAAGAAGGGATAAGAAAGACCTATGAATGGTTTCTCACCCACCGTCAACACGAAGCTCGGTGATGTTTCCCATCTCCCGGTCGTTTTTTTATTTAGATCCAAATTACTTTACTATTTTAGGCCCCTATTATTGCCTGCCCATCTAGGGATTTAGAGGCCCCGTGAAAATCCAATTACCTTCAGGAGTTGAGTTTCATTGCTATCCGTAAGTATTATCACACCGTCTCTCAATCAGGGTGCCTATATCGAGCGAACCATTCAGAGTGTCCTAAGCCAAGGGATTGCGGATATAGAATACGTCGTCGTTGATGGTGGCAGTACGGATGGGACACTCGATATTTTAACGCAATCTGAACCCGAACTCCGATGGATTTCTGAAAAAGATAGGGGTCAGGCCGATGCGGTCAACAAGGGGCTGCAAACGACAAAGGGAGATATCATTGGGTGGCTGAACTCAGATGATATCTATTATCCGGGCACCCTCTGGTTGGTAACCGCTTTGTTTGAAAGATATCCGGAGAGAGACGTTATTTACGGAGATGCATATCATATCGATATTGGTGACAGCGTAATCGCGCCATATCCAACCGAACCCTGGAATAGGGAGAGATTGAAAAAGGCTTGCTATATATGTCAACCGGCCGCCTTTTTTCGAAGACGGGTCATAAATCGGGTTGGCTTTCTGGATGATCGGTTGACGTATTGTTTGGATTACGAATTATGGCTGCGTTTGTGCGAAATGGGCGCAAAATTTATGTATGTTCCGGAGATCTTGGCAGGGTCTCGTCTCTATCCATCAGCAAAAACGCTTGGGATGAGGATAAAAACGATTCAAGAAACCAATCACATGCTGTCTTGGAGATTGGGTTATGTTCCTGATGAGTGGTTGCTCAGTTATGCCCGCATATTCTTAAACAGAGTCGGTATCAGAAGAATCGATGGAGGACGCTTGGATTCCCCGTTGAGCGAGCCGGCAAGTGATATGAAGGCTAACAGAAACTTGAATCTCTTGGCGGTTGCCCCGATTCTAGCCGTCTCCGCTGTGCTCATATCACTTTTTGCGTCATTGAGATGGAACCGTAGAATTAGTTGGACGCTGATTAAGACCGTCTGCGATTGGATCCTAAGCCATGGTCGAGCGTTGAGCAGGAAGCACTTCTCATCTTTTAAGGATATATAAACATGAGGATCGGAGTCGACGCAAGACCGCTGAGTT
>JARRPY010000287.1:0-5261 GCA_037382425.1 Deltaproteobacteria bacterium | reverse complement strand
TAAAGCAACAATGCCCATACCCGAGTGGGTGGACTCCTCTAGTGCGGCAATGCCATCGGGATCATCATCCAGCGCACCCGGCTGTGCTTTGTCCGCGCGTTCAGAGACCCCTTTATGACCGGGGAAGGCGAAGTGACCCGGGCCGTCGCCGTCAGCGTGATCATCAGCATGCTTGGATTCGCGGCCCTTAAGTGGACCGGTTTGAGAAGCCAGTGGGCTTACGTGCCGCAAGCCTTCTGGTTCGGGGGCCTGGTGGGCGGCATCATCTTTGGGTTCGGAGCGGTCATTTCCGGCGGCTGCGGGAGCGGTTCAGTATGGCGGGCCGGAGAGGGCCAGGTGAAGCTCATCGTGGCCGTCATCTGCTTCGCGCTCTCCATGTCGCTCTTCGAGACCCTCATCGATTATTCGGCAGGCCTGAAGGCGCTCATGGGGTATCGGGTCTTTCTCCCGGATTATATCTCTTATGGGTGGACCGTTATCGGTATCGTGGCCCTCATGTTTGTGTATTATATGCTTGCGACCTGGAACGAGGAAACAGACAAATTTACCGTGGAGCCGTGATCACATGACGCCCGACAACTGATCCTCGATTCCGGAAAAAAACCAATCGGCTTCGGCCGAAATCTTAATGATCTGGAGGAGTTGAATTATGGTAGATGACATTAAAGCGGATGAGACGTTGGACTGCAGGGGCCTGAGCTGTCCCATGCCAATTTTAAAAACCAAAAAGGCCATCGGCAAAATGGAATCCGGCAAGATCATCGAGGTCCTGAGCACGGACCCGGGGACAAAAAACGACCTGCCGGCCTTTGCCAAAAGAGGAGGACACGAGTTTCTGGGTCATAAAGATGATGACGGATTTGCCCGCCTATATCTGAAAGTCAAGTAAAAGCAAGAAAAGCCTTAAAAAGGAGTCGTAACATGCCTAAATCATTGGGGGTACTCGTATCCTCTGACAAACATTTGGATAAGGTGATTAAGCTGTGCAAAGCGGCAAAGAACAAAGGGGTGGAGACCACTGTCTTTTTTACCCATACCGTGGCGTTCTAAAGACCAAAATTCCTATGCCTCACGCAAAGCCGCAAAGCCGCAAAGATCTGAAGCAACCGACCAGCATTCGTCTCTATCTTTGCGCGCTTGGCGACTTTGCGCGAGACTTGTTTTGATTGCGTACTGAATTGGGAGGTAATTTATGGAAGACATCAAACACGTGGCCTTTCTGATCCGGCGAAAAGAGGATCTGTGGGAGGGCTCTCGCTCTACCCTGGGCCTGGCAGTGGAAAATTTTTATTCATACATGTTTGTCCTGGACGTTGAAGTGGATGATTCCGAGGCGTACAAGGAAAACCTGGAATGGCTTGAGGATATGGAATGTGAATATTTCTCGAACAACCAGGTCAACGTCGATAAACACGGATTCCAGTACCTCAGCTTAGAGGAAATCGGCGAAAAGCTGAAAGAGATGGACCTTATCGTACCGTTTGGGGGCTAAACATGAAGGCATTGCACATTTTAAAATCAGAACCGGACGACAATACCCATACGCTCATGGATATACTGTCCAAGGACGCCGAAACGACCGTGGCCAAGGTCTATGAGGAATCGACCGACTATGAGGAGTTGATCGATCAGATCTTCGCGCACGACCGAACCATCTGTTGGTGGTAGCGAGGATCCGTGACTGGTGATTGGCGATAAAAAAAGCCCCCTTGGATCAGGGGGCTTTCTAATTGGTTTTTCTAGTTTTATTCTCAGCAATCTCCGCGTCTCTGCGCGAAAATAAACTCCTTAAAAATACGCATTACCACTCTTCATCTAGATCGATTTCATCCCTTTCGTACTGGGCATCCCTCAGCTCGTTGGCCTTCTTGATTTCTTCCTCACTCCATGGGTCAACGATCAGAGAGTCCGCCACCAGTTCCCAGAGATACTTGGTCTCGATATCGAGGCCGTACTCCTTGGTCAGCGACTTCATGATCTGGTCCCGGCAGTTGTGGCATGGCGCAATAACCATTTTTGCCCCGGTGTCCATGATCTGTTTGGCCTTGACCCGCCCGTAATAAACTCGCTCCGCTTCATAGGGCATGGCCCAGGCGCCGCCTCCGGCCCCGCAACAGAAATTGTTCATCCGGTTGGGGTACATGTCTACGAAATTCTCACAGCACTGCTGGGTAATCCATCTGGGTTCTTCGAAGTATGCATGACCGAAAGTTTTATGACTTTTGCGTCCGTAATTGCAGGGATCATGGACAGTGGTCAGTTCTTCGTGAATCGATTTATCTACCTTAATTCTCCCGGCCTCAAGATATTCTTTCATGAGATCGTGGACAGAGATGATGTCCCATTTATCAAAGGCTTCCGGATACCACGTTTGCAGACTAAGCCTAGTCGCAAAATATGCGTGGCCTCATTCGGGTAGGAGTAGCCGCTTGCACTCCAGTTCCTCCATGTGTTTGACGATTCTTCCGGTAATCTCCTTCATGGACTCATCATCACCCGAAAAGAGTCCCCAGTTGACCCCTTCCCATTCCGTAGATGTGGTGGTCCAGTCCTCTCGGGCGGCGTAAAAGATTTTCCACCAGAACTTCATGTCATCGGGCTCGCCGAAGGGCTCCTTGGAATTGATGGTCACCAGGATATTGGCGCCCTTCTTGTCCACCGGCGCGTAAAAACCAGGAAATCCCTCATCCTCGTCCATTTCCTTGGACAGATCCGCCAGGAGAAAGAGAAAATCATCCTTGGGAATCCCCAGGTTATTTCCGCGCTCCAGGCACATGACCACACCCTTGTGAATCGGGCCGGGCACCTTATCCCGCTCCCGCAGGGTCCTGGCACGGCGCATCATTTTCAAGATCTCCACTCCCTGGGGGCAGGCATATTCGCACCGGCCGCACAGGGTGCATACCCACGGGAATCGGGAATCGATGAGTTCCTGATCCAGGCCAAGGGCAGCCATCCGGACGGCCTTTCGGGGATCCATGCCGTCCACCCCGGTCACCGGGCAGCCCCCGGCACACGTGCCGCAGGTGAAGCAGACGTCGGCCCACTCCGGAGCAACCCGCAGTTTGCTCTCTTTGCGATCTATCACCAACGGTTCCATTAAATACCTCCTCGATGTGACTTGGATATCAAATTATGAATGCTTTATTTACACTTTTTTTGATCTATTTAAGCGGTTTAAATTTAAAAGTCAATGAGTAAATATGGAAATATCGACCTGCCGGAACGAATCCGTCATTAGTCCTCTTCGATGATTCGGCATCAAACGGGATTCAGCTGCCCATATCGGGCTTCTATAGTGGGTTGACGACCCCCCTCATGAAGCACCGGGAGACGGGTCCCTTGTGAATTTTCAAAAGAAAGACGACTAATAATGAAGACATGAATATGGGCAGTTAAAATGTAGCTACAATGTGAATAAAGCGGTTGCCAATTCCGTGTCCATGGGATATACATATGAGACATTTGGATGGAGATCCCACGGTCAACCGCGTGGGTTTCAGAACTGATAAGGGAGGTAGACTCATGGAATTTGGTTTAAGTGAAGAATTACAGATGCTCCGCGATATGGCGCGTGATTTTGCGGACGAGAAGATTGCCCCGTTTGCAGATGAATGGGACGAAAACCATTATTTTCCCTATGAGGAAGTCATCAAGCCCATGGGCGAGTTGGGGTTTTTCGGCACGGTGATCCCGGAAGCCTACGGCGGCAATGAAATGGGTTGGCTGGCGGCCATGATCCTTACGGAGGAGATTGCACGGGCATCCAGTTCGGTCAGAGTCCAGATCAACATGCAGGCCCTGGGCTGCGCCTTCACCATATTCAGATATGGGTCGGACGAGTTGAAGGAAAAATACGTACCGAAGCTGGTAAGCGCCGAATATGTGGGCGGATTCGGCATCACGGAGCCCAATGCCGGGTCCGACGTCATGGCCATGAAATCCACTGCCCAGGACAAGGGCGACCACTGGCTCTTAAACGGCTCCAAGACGTGGATATCCAATGCCCCCACCGCAGATGTCATTATCTATTATGCCTATACGGACCGGGAGGCCAGGGGGAAAGGTCTCTCCGCCTTTGTTCTGGAGCCCAAGAATTTCAATGGCGTCACCACCAGCGACCTGGATAAACTGGGCACCCGATCCACCCCTACCGGAGAAATCTATGTGGAAGACACCAAGGTTCCCAAAGAAAACATCCTGGGCAAACCGGGGGACGGCGCCAAGATCGTGTTCAGTTCCCTGAACCAGTCGAGGCTGTCGGCCGCCGCAGGCGGAGTCGGCCTTGCGCAGGCCTGTTTGGATACGGTCACGGCCTACTGCCAGGAACGGGAGCAGTTCGGGAAACCGGTGGGGCAGTTTCAGATGAATCAGGATTTGATCGCCCAAGTGGCCGCACAGATCGAAGCGGCACGTCTGGTGGTGTACAAGGCCGCTTGGCAGAAGGACCAAGGACAGCTGGGAAATACGCTCGAAGTCGCCCATGCCAAATATTTATCCGGCGAGATCGCGGAAAAAGCCACTCAGATGGCCATGCGGATCATGGGGGCCTACGGCTATTCCACCGAGTACCCGGTGGCCCGGTTCTATCGGGATGCCCCTCCCTATTACATGGTTGAAGGGTCGTCCAACATCTGTAAATGGATCATCGCTCTGGATCAGCTCGGCATCAGAAAGGCCAACCGATAGGGATTGTCGATCGGTGATTGTCGATTGACGATTGATCAGTAACGGGATGTCGGTAATCAACTGGGCATCCCGTTTTTATTATTCAAAAAAATATGGAGGATGAGATGAAACCCTATTTCGAAAAAATGAGCCCGCTGGGTAAAGCCCTTACGGATAAGCAGCGCGCGGACACGGAGGAAAACGTGGCCCAGTTCAAGGCCATGGAAGACCAGGTGGCCGAGGCGGTGGAGGCGGTCAAGAATGCCGGCATCCCTGCAGAGGTCATCAAGAAACGGGGGCAGTTGACGGTGTGGGAACGGATCGAGCACCTCATCGATCCCGGGTCGTGGTGTCCCCTTCATACGCTCTATAATCCCCAGTTTAATGAAGAAGGCACCACCGGTGTCATCGACGGACTGGCCCGGATCAACGGCAAGTGGGCCGTGGTCATCGGCTTTGACAACAAGGTCATGGCCGGGGCGTGGATCGCGGGTCAGGCGGACAACCAGATCCGGGTGACCGATATGGCCAAGCGGCTTCACGTCCCCCTGGTATGGATCGTCAACTGCAGCGGGGTGAAGCTGACCGAACAG
>JARRPY010000286.1:0-4258 GCA_037382425.1 Deltaproteobacteria bacterium | reverse complement strand
GAACACGACGATCCCAACCAGTGGCCCTCGCCGCCCATGCCGGGGGTCGAAGATCTTGAAGCTGGAAATGAGAGGCATCCTTCATGCCCAAGCTGACCATTGACGAACAGGAAATCGAGGTTCCCCAAGGCACCAAAGTCATCCAGGCGGCCGAACGCCTCGGCATCATGATCCCGAGGTTCTGCTACCATGAGGCCCTGGGCTCGGTGGGTGCGTGCCGCATGTGTGCCGTGAAATTCATTTCGGGCCATAAGAAAAAGATCGACATGAGTTGCATGGTGGAGGCCGAGGACGGCATGGTGGTATCCACCACCGATCCGGAGGCCGTGAGGTTTCGAAAGTTCATCATCGAATGCCTCATGCTGAATCACCCCCACGATTGCCCGGTCTGCGATGAAGGCGGGCATTGCCTGCTTCAGGATGAAACCGTCTCGGGCGGTCATGGCAGGCGCCGGACCCTTGGAAAGAAGCGCACCTATCACGATCAGGACCTGGGACCCTTTATCCAGCACGAAATGAATCGCTGCATCCACTGCTTCAGGTGCAGCCGATTTTATCAGGAGTATGCGGGATACCGGGATCTGGGGGTCATGCAGATCGGAAATCGGGAGTATTTCGGTCGTTTTGAAAGCGGGGCCCTTGGAAGCCCCTTTTCCGGGAATCTCATCGATCTCTGCCCCACGGGCGTGTATACGGATAAGCCGGCACGGTTCAAAGGGCGCCGGTGGAATTTTGAGCGAGGCCCTTCTGTGTGCCTTCATTGCTCACTGGGATGCAACACCATCGGGAGCGCCCGGTACCGGGAAATGGTGCGCCAGGAAGCCCGGTTCAGCGAAGCAATAAACGGCCATTTTATCTGTGATCGGGGACGCTTCGGCTTTGACTTCGCCAACCATCCGGATCGTCCCCGGCGCGCTCGGGTGGGGGAAAGGGAGGTCCCTTGGCAGGAGGGGATCAGAACCGTTGCGGATCGGCTCAGGAACATTCCCGGCGAAGCCGTGCGATGCCTGGGCTCGGACCGGTGCTCTCTGGAGACCCAGGCCGCGCTCAAGCGGATGTGCCGGCGCCTGGGCTGGCCTGATCCCCGGTTTTTCATCGAACCGGGTGTTGAGGAAAAGGTCCATACAGCGGTGATGCGACTGAATGAGCGGCTGAGCGTTTCCCTGCGGGACCTGGAGCGGGCGGACTTCCTGCTGGGACTGGGGGTCGATCCCCTAAATGAAGCCCCCATGCTGGCCCTGGCCATGCGACAGGCCGTTCGGAGGGGGGCCGCCGTGGCCGTGGTGGACCCCAGAGCGGTTTCCCTCCCCTTTTCATTCTCCCACCTTGCGGTGCGTCCACGCGACATCGATCATTGCGCCGCAGCAATGGTCCGGCAGGCCATCGACCGTTACGGCATCGGTAATCTCACCGAAGCGGCCGCCCGGTTTTATGAATCGCTTCCGGAGGCATGTGAACAATACCCGGATTTGACCGGCCGCCTTGAGGATCTGGCCCGGAAGTTGGGGGAAAGCAAGAGACCCATGGTGGTGTGCGGTACCGACATGGTCAGGTCGAACACCGTGCACTTGGCCGCGGATATTGCCGAACTGCTCCGTAAAAGGTCGGACGACGCCGGTCTCTTCTATGTTCTGCCCGGGCCCAATGCCTTCGGCGCCGGGGTATTGGCTTCCACCCGCGAACGAGAACCGGTGCTGGAAACCCTGGAGTCGGAAAGGATCCAGGCCTTGATCCTGGTGGAGCAGGATCCTTTGGGATGCTATCCGGATAACGATCGACTCCACCGGGCCTTGGACAACGTGGGATTTTGCCTGGCCCTGGATTACCTCCCGTCCGCCTCTACGCATAAGGCCCATGCGGTACTGCCCACCGTCCCCCATTTTGAGCGCACACCGGTTCGGTTCGTCAACCAGGAAGGGAGGGTTCAGCAGGCATCCCCGATCCACAGGGGAGGAACCCCTCTGAGTCAGATCAGTGGGGGGAACCATCCGCCGAGGACCTTCCTGGACCATGTCCCCGGCGGCGACCCCAAAGCAGCCCATGAGGTGCTGGCGGAGATCTGTGCGGCCGTGTCAGGCGAAACAGGAACGGGATTGCTAAAGGATCTCCGGGAATGGCTGGCCAGGGAACATCCGGTCTTCAATGGCCTTTCGCCTCGTCTCCATGAATGCCACAAAGTACTCCCAAAAATGAGCAAGGCCCCCATGTTTTCCTGGGAAGAGGAGACAAGTGAGCCGCCCAAAGCGGGGCTGGAGCTTCTGCTCACCCATTGGACCTTCGGCACGGAAGCACTCTCCGCCTATTCCCGTCACACGCATAAAGGCGAGGCCGCCCCCTTGGTGATGATGCACCCGGATGATGCGGCCCGGCTGAACCTGACGGATCAAGACAAGGTCGGCCTTCACTTGGATAACGGGGAAGTGGTCCTGAATCTTTCCGTTTCCTCGAACGTGGCTCCCGGTGTCCTCGTTCTGCCCAGGCACCGGCGGATAAACTGGCAGCAGCACCCTGCTTTTCCGTCGTTTATCCCGGATCATCGCATCCGAAAAGTGGAGGTGAACCGATGATGGAGATGGTACTGGGCGTGGTGTTGCTCATTTTAAAACTCGGCTTCGTTCTGGTCGGCCTCTTGCTGGGGGCCGGGTGGCTGACCTTCGGGGAGCGGAGACTCCTGGGATGGTTTCAGCTCCGGCCGGGTCCCAACCGGGCCGGACCGGGAGGCCTTTTTCAGCCCGTGGCGGATATTATCAAACTCTTCACCAAACAGGATATCGTGCCCCGGGGCGCGGATCGTTGGATCTTTCTGTATTCACCGGCCGTGGTGGCGGCCACGGCGCTGCTTATCTTTTCGGTGGTCCCTTTCGGAGATACCTGGACCATCCTGGGAAAGCCGTTTCCTTTGGTCATCAGCGATCTGAACGTGGGCGTGCTCTTCGCACTGGCCCTCTCGTCGCTCAGTGTCTACGGGGTGGCATTGGGGGGATGGGCGTCGAATTCCAAGTTCAGTCTCCTGGGCGGTGTCCGCAGTGCGGCCCAGATGATCAGTTATGAACTCGCCATGGGTCTTTCCCTGGTGCCCGTGGTGATGCTGGCCCGTTCCTTCAGCCTGGTGGACATCGTACAGGCCCAGTCCGGCTATCCTTTTATTTTGATCCAGCCGGTGGCCTTTTTCATCTTCTTTTTGAGCGCCCTGGCCGAAGTAAAACGCATCCCCTTCGACATCCCGGAGGCCGAGAACGAACTGGTGGCCGGCTACCACACCGAGTACAGCGGCATGCGCTTCGGACTCTATTTTCTGGGGGAGTACGCGACCATGGTGGTTCTGGGCGCCTTAACCGCAGTCTTTTTTCTGGGGGGATGGCGGGGTCCGGTGCTCCCGTCCCTGTTGTGGTTTTTCATAAAGGTGAGCGTCATCGTCTTCGTGCTGGTGTGGCTGCGGGCCACCCTGCCCAGGTTGAGATACGACCAACTGATGCATGTGGGATGGAAGGTGTTGATTCCGGCGGCGCTCATCAACATCGTACTGACCGGCGCCATCGCCCTGTGGGTTTAAGGGTGAAACGGCATATTGGATAGAAAATGGACCAGAAAAAACAAGGATATGTGAAAGAGACCCTGGAGATCTTCGGCGGACTGGCCAGAGGGCTGGGAACCACCCTGGTCCATCTGTTCAAACGAAACGTCACCGAAGAATACCCGGAATACAAGCGGCCCCTGTTCGAGAGGACCCGGGCCCGGATCATCCTTACCCGGGATCCGGACGGTGAGGAACGCTGCGTGGCCTGTTTTCTGTGTGCCGCCGCCTGTCCGGTAAGCTGCATCTCCATGGAAGGGGCCGAACGGGAGGACGGCAGGCGCTGGGCCAAGTGGTTCCGCATCAATTTTGCCCGGTGTATTTATTGCGGGCTCTGTGAAGAAGCCTGCCCCACTCTGGCCATCCAACTCACCGCCTATTATGAATTTTGTGACGACGATATCCTGAATCTGGTGGCGGAAAAAGACGATCTGCTGGTGGATCATGGTGGGAAAAACAGCGAGTACAATTTTTACCGTCATGCGGGGGTCACCATGGTGGGGGAGAAGGGCACTCACATACAGGAGACCGAGCCGGTGGATGTAAGGAGCAATCTTCCTTAGGGTCTCACTGAAAGCCCTGGTGTTTAAAAGGAGCGATTAGCCCATGACAATTTTCAGCATTCTCTTTTATCTCTTGGCCGTCCTGCTCTTGGTTTCCACGGGCCTGGCCATCACGCGGAGC
>JARRPY010000285.1:0-4270 GCA_037382425.1 Deltaproteobacteria bacterium | reverse complement strand
CGTTTGACGATGTTACAACGCCGGTGCTAATACAATGTTCGGAGGCAAGAAAGGCAGGTTTGTAAGCACTCGAGAGGGAGGAAATGTCCGTCAAGACACAACTTGGATTGTGTTTCTGCTGCCTTCTGATAATCCCATGGCTTCTATTTTGGACAACGGAAGGGTTTGCGTATGAAATCAACGACAAATTGATCGTCGGGGGTGTTTTTGCAGGGATCTACCAGTACCAGAGCCTGTCGGATGCCCCTGGTTACGAAAACCTTGGAAGAGGAATTCTCTCTTTTCAGCCGGAGATTAGCTTTACTCCAACGGAAAACGACGAGCTTTTTGCCAAGCTGGGCTTTGCAGCCGGAAACGGACTGATGGGCGAAGGGGAATCTCCATTTACGCTGGTGTCGTGGATGGGTGATGTTGAGGACGATGTGAAGAACATCAACGGAAGGAATCGGGACTATCTCCTCACAGCCTGGTACAAACATACCTTTTCGTTCAGTAAGGGACACACGCTGGGTTTGACCGGCGGCATCATCGACGCCACAGACTACCTGGATGAAAACGCCTTTGCAAATGATCAGTACAACCAGTTCATGAACCAGGCCCTGGTCAACGGCCCCCACGCATTTCTTCCCTCCTATGACATCGGCGGGGCCGTGGAGTGGCAGATCGACGGATTTTCCATGAAAGGCGTTGCTATGGCCGTTGGCAGTAACGGGGAAGAGGGCGCGAATGAAGAACCCTATAATTTTTTCGGTGTGCAGTTTGGATATAACGTAAATTCCCGCCTTGGAGCAGGAAACTACCGGCTCCTCTTGGATACAACCAGCAGTGATTTTAGTGATCCAGGGGGAAAAGGAAAAGAAAGAAAGAATGCCGTACTGATCTCGTGCGACCAGTGGTTCGGGGAGATTATAGGGGCGTGGGTTCGATTCGGATGGCAGGACGATGCCGCAGCAGTTCAAGGGGATTTATTCCGGTGGCCTGAATATCAGCGGAATTCTCTGAAACCGTGGAAACGATAACATCGGGATCGGATATGCCTATGTCATAGGTGGCAACCAAAATGTGGACCAAACCGACGTGTTTGAGATCTACGGCCGTTTTGCCCTCGGCAGGATTTTTGCGGTGACCGGAGATGTTCAGTATATGAAAGAGACCTTGAATCAGGGAAAAAGTCCTGAGGGGTGGATTTTTGGATTGCGGCTCACGGCCGAATTGTGACGGCCGTTAGTGCCGACCACGCCTTTCATGGTCCATGACCAGAGGTGCGGGTTTAGATCTCAACTGACTTTTCCGGCCCGGAAAAAGCTCTTCTTCATTTTTTTAGATTATTGGTGAGGGAAAATTGAAGCCGTCTGTTCAGTGGCCGCCTTTCTTGCGGCGGCCCAACCGAAAAAGGGAGGAGACGATGAAAGAGCCAATGGTCGAGATCAGAAAAGGAAAGGAAAAGCAGCAAAAAACCGCTGTGGATGCAAGCGTCCTAAACCTTTTGGCGGTAGTGTGGCTTGTATTGGCTGTTTGTGGATGCGCTTCCAAAAATGCTCTCATTGCGTCGGAGGGAAATTTATCCGTCAAAATAATCCCTTCTCATTGGGTACGCATCTCGGACATAAATGTAAAACAAGAGATAGATAACCTGCTGATTGAAGGGGAATTGCGCCGACTCAATGCAGCGTTTTCCGGCAGAGGCCACGTGGATGTGGCCGTGATGTCAGGGGAGGGAATTCTCATTTGCAAAGCCAGCGGTAAATACAAGTCCGCAATTCTACCAAAAACTCCAGGGGCTCGGAACCATCCACCCTCTCGTTTTCAGGCTCGCCTGCACTGCATACCCCCGGAAGGGAGCATCATCCGGGTGGCCTACCATAATGCATTCGGTCCAGATGACCCTGATATGGGCTGCGGGGATAATGCAGCCCTTCCTGATGAGCACGATGTATCGGATTGACGCAGGCAGTGTAACTTTTGCCTTTCATCCCTTCTTGGCCCTTGCTTGACCTGTAACCCGGGCAATCTCCCGGACTGAAAGACGCAGAAAGAGGACATGACGCATGATACGCAATATATTCTTTTCCGTCCTGATTGGTGGGATAATCACATGCGGGTGTTCAACTGTTCATCCGGCAAAGGAGTTGCCGACCCGGCGGCCTCTGGGAAAAGATCTGCCGACGTTTGAGGCATCCAGCACATCCCCTGCATCAGCGGGATCGCTGACGGTTGTTGAAGCGCCCAAAGGCCAACTGACCATGCTTGGGGCGTGGGCTGCAGCCCTGATGCATAACCCGGAGTTGGCCGCGTTTTCATGGGAGGTCCGGGCAGCCGAAGCGAAAACGCTTCAGGCGGGTTTGATGCCCAATCCCGAGATCGGACTAACGGTCGAAAATGTAGGCGGATCAGGGACCTACAGCTGGATGGAGGAAGGTGAAATAACGCTTGATCTGCGGTACTTGTTTGAACTGGGCGGAAAACGGGAAAAAAGGGCGCAACTGGCCCAGTTTGAAACTGAAAGGGCCGGCTGGGATTACGAAAAACGGCGAATAGAGGTCTTGACCGAGGTGGCGGGCCGGTTTATTGACGTACTGGCCGCACAGCGTCATCTGAAACTGGCGCGGCAAAATATGGGGCTGGCATCCAAGGTGCTTCACACAGTTGACAGGCAGATACAGGGAGGTGCCATTTCACCCATTGAATATGATAAACAGCTGGTGGAAACCATATCCTCAAGGGTGGCTCTGGAACAGGCGCAACGGCGCCTGACGGCTGCACGCCACCGTTTGGCGGCCACGTGGGGAAGCCGTGAGCCGGAGTTTCAAAGCGCCGTCGGTGCCTTCGAAACCATTCGCCCCATTCCGAGCATTCAGGCCCTAGCGGACCTGGTGTCTCAGAACCCGGATGTTGCCAGATGGACAGCGGAAATGGCCACACGCCGGGCCGAATTGAAACTGGCCGAGGCCGAGAAGATTCCGGATCTGAGCGCAGGGGTGGGGGTGCGCCGCTTCAATCAGAGCCATGACACAGCCCTGGTATTTGAGATCTCCATGCCCATCCCCCTTTTCGATCTCAACCAGGGCAATGTCATGGCAGCCCAATCCAAAATCAGCAAAGCGATTAAGGAACAGAAAGCGGCCGAAGTGAGCGTGAGAGCCGCCCTCAGCAGCACTTATGAGGAAATGTCAGGAGCGTATACTGAAGCGGTTGCCTTGCGCGCTGAGGCCCTTCCAGCGGCTCGGAGGTCCTTTGACAAAGCTCAAACCGGTTTTCAGCGGGGATACTTCGACTACCTGGGGGTATTGGATGCTCAGCGGACCCTTTTTAGGATTCGAGAACAGTATGTTGACGCCCTCGCTGCCTACCACAGGGCCGTTGCGCAATTGGAGGGGCTCATCGGCCAGTCCATTGAAAGTCTTGAAGGGGAAACAAAACAGACCCTAAATCGAGGAGAGCTCTCTCATGACCAGTTCCAGAAAAAGTAGCCTTTCTGTGCTGCTTGCACTTGCGCTCACCATAGGTCTTCTACTCTTCGCGTGCAGTAAAGAACCGCCTCCCACAGGAGGCGAGAAAGAAAATGCTTCTGAGCCGGAGGTCCAATCTGTTGTTCATCTCAAGCCTCGCCAGATAGAAATGGCCGGAATTACCTGCCAGGAAGTCAAGAGGGGAGACATAGAACTGCGATTGACCTTGAACGGGGAGGTCGCCTTTGACCGGAATCGCCTGACCCACATTACCCCGCTTGTTGCCGGGATGGTCCGCCGGATAAAGAAAACGGCCGGGGATCGCGTTCAAGCGGGAACCGTATTGGTGGTCCTGAGTAGCCGTGAGCTGGCCTCTGCCAAATCCGAATACCTCGCTGCGCTGGAACGATTGGGTCTGGCTATAAAAAATTTCGAACGCCTCAAGGGCCTGTGGAAGGACAAGATCGCTGCCGAGCGTGAATACCTGGATGCTCAACTGGCCCTGGCAGAAGCCAGGATCACCTGTCAAACCGCCGAACAATCGCTCTATACCCTCGGTCTGAGCCCAAAGGAGGTGAAGGAGCTTCCCCGGGCAAACCGTTCCCTTTTGAGCAGATACGAGGTCCAGGCGCCATTTAAAGGAACCCTGGTGGAACAACAGGTGACCGAGGGTCAGCAGGTCCAGTCGGACACGGAGCTTTTTGTGCTGACACCCCTCGAGACAATGTGGGTCATGGCGAATGTGTACGAAGATGACATCGCCAAAATTAAACCTGGACAGAGCGCAACCATTTCGGTTGAGGCCCGTCCGGATCGCGAAT
>JARRPY010000284.1:0-4286 GCA_037382425.1 Deltaproteobacteria bacterium | reverse complement strand
CCAACACCCTGGTGTACATGAAGAGCAAGGGGATTGTCCTCAGGGAGCCGTCCGTGGTTGCGGTAAGAAAGGATGGAAGAGGAGGAAATAAGGTCCTATCCGTTGGAAAAGATGCCAAGATGATGCTGGGAAGAACTCCCGGGAATATTGTGTCCATTCGCCCGATGAAAGACGGCGTTATAGCGGATTTCGAGATCACGGAGGCCATGCTCCGTCATTTCATCCGCAAAGTTCACAACAGGCGAACCCTGGTAAGACCGCGGATCATCATCTGCGTCCCAAGCGGGATCACTCAAGTGGAAAAGAGGGCCGTGCGCGAATCCGCCGAGTCCGCAGGTGCAAGGGAGGTTTTTCTTATAGAGGAACCCATGGCGGCCGCTATCGGTGCCGGACTCCCCATTACCGAGCCCACGAGTAATATGGTGGTGGATATCGGTGGGGGCACGACGGAGGTGGCGGTCATTTCCCTCGCAGGTATCGTCTACAGCAAGTCCGTCCGTGTGGGCGGCGACAAAATGGATGAGGCCATTTTGCAGCATATCAAGCGGAAGTACAATCTCCTGATCGGTATTGGGACGGCCGAGATCATCAAAACCAGCGTGGGAAACGCATACCCTACGGATCAGGTGGACACCATCGAGGTCAAGGGCCGTGATCTGGTGACCGGAATCCCCAAGATCCTGACCATAGATTCAGACGAGGTAAGGCAAGCCATTTCCGAGCAAGTGGAAACCATCGTGGAGGTGGTCCGGATTGCGCTTGAACAGACACCGCCTGAACTGGCTGCGGATATTGTGGATACGGGCATTGTCCTGGCCGGAGGCGGGTCCCTGCTGAAGAATCTCGACGTCCTTTTAAGGGAAGAGACCAAGCTTCCCATTACGGTGACCGAAGATCCACTCTCCACCGTCGTTTTGGGTTCTGGAAAAGCCCTTGATAACATTGCCATGTTGAAGGAAGTCACGATCAAGTAAATGGAAAGGATGCATTGCCGAACCTGAAGCGCCTCAGATGAGCCATTCCTTTTACTCCGAGAAACACCTTGACGATCAGGCCGGAGCTCAGTTCAGTCATTGAAAGGTGAAAAGCGATTTCGTACAATTTGGATATGGATCGTTTTTGTTGGATTCGTTCTTTTTTCGCTCTCCGCAAATTCTGATATAACGCCCCATTGGAACCCTGCCGAACAGCTGATCATTGATATCACCGCACCGTTTCAGAAGTTTACGAAAAAGACCATTCAAAGCATCGAAAAGTTCTGGCTAGACTACTTTTATCTTGTGGATGTCCGTCGGGAAAACATGCGGCTGCAAAACGAGATCGATGCCTATCGGATGGAGAACAGCCGCTACAGGGAAATGCTTGCCACCCATCAAAGGCTCCAGGCGCTCCTCAAATTCAAGGAGCGAATCGATGAGCCGGCAGTGGCGGCTCAGGTGATCGCCCGGGATCCCACCGGTTGGTTTCGTTCGGTGATCATCGATAAGGGGAAGCGGTCGGGTCTCAAATGGGACATGCCGGTGGTGAACGCCTCGGGCGTGGTGGGGAGAGTCGTTTCTGTTTCCGCCCACTATGCGAAAGTATTGCTCATCATCGATCAGAACAGCGCGGTGGATTGTCTGGATCAGCGGACCCGCGACAGGGGGATGGTGAAAGGGCTTTCGACCGAGGTGTGCGAGATGGATTATGTGGCGGAATCCGCCGGCGTGGCTGAAGGGGATCTGGTGGTGACATCCGGACTCGGCGGGGTTTTCCCCAAAGGGTTGCCTGTGGGCATCATTTCGAATGTCTCCAAAAGACCGGGTGAGTTCTTCAAGCATGTGGAGGTGCTCCCCTCGGTGGATTTTTCAAAACTCGAAGAGGTGTTGGTCGTTTTGAGACCCGCCTCACGGGCATGGTTCTCCCAAGAAAAAAGACATCGGAAGGGTCATGGAGGGTAGCCGTTTATACGTTTAAAAACAAAGATAAACAGGTGGGGTTTTACATCGGATGCTGGTTTCTTGGTGGGCTCGTTACGCTGCTAAAGGGCGTATGGATGGGATCCGCCGGTATGCGGGTCGTTGATCTGAATCTGCTCATCATCATTACCGCATATCTCTTTTTAAACTACGGCGCCACCGCTTCCTGTGGATTTGCACTTGGACAGGGGTTCTTGATCGATATCTTTTCCGGCGGATTGAACGGTCTGTTCACCACCGTCTATCTCGGTGTGTTTGGGACGATCTTCCTGTCTTCACTGTTTTTCAACCTTCAGGATGTGAAGGGCCAGATGGTCATTGTGGCCTTTGCCGTCTTCACAAAAAGCCTGCTGAGCTACCTCGTCCTCATGTTTTTTTCTCAGCAGGTCGTGCTGTCCATCGGCTATATTCAAGTAACCGTGATTTCCATTTTACTAAACAGCTTACTTGCCCCGGTCCTATTTCTGTTGCTGGAGCGATTAAGGGGTGTTCTTCGGAGTGATGAGGCCGGCGGATCTCCTGAAAAAATGTAAGATATGTAATTTCAGGACGCCGACGAAAAGCAGGGAAACAGTTTGAAAAGATCCAATTTTGATCCCGTTTCAGTGGGTGTGCTCACCCGGCAGGTCAGAATCGCAGTCCTTATTGTTCTGATTGCCTTTGGTGCCCTCATCATGCGGCTGTGGTATCTTCAGATCGTGAAAGGATCGTTTTATCGTGCCAAATCAGAGTACAACCGCATCCGCCTGGAGGATGTCGCTCCTTTTCGAGGCGTGATTTTTGACAGAAACGGAAAGATCCTGGTGAAGAATCGTCCCTCTTATAATCTATGTGTCATACCGGAAGAGGTCCGGGACAGCCAGGCGCTGTTGAAGCGGTTGGCGGTTTTGGGCGGGATTAATCCAAAAATCGCGGCTGAAAAATTGGCGGCAGGGGCAAGAAACTATCCCTTCAAGCCCGTGTGTATCAAGACGGACATCACCCGAAATCAGCTGGCAAAAATTGAAACCCACCTATACGACCTGGCCGGTGTGATGATCAAGGTAAGGCCGCAGCGATACTACTGCTACGGAGACCTTGCGGCGCACCTCCTGGGATACCTGGGAGAGATTAATGAGGAACAGCTCAGGAGTGGACACTATGGCGAGAATAAGGCCGGGGATATGATTGGAAAGACCGGTATTGAACGCCGGTGGCAGAAGGACCTCAACGGCAGGCGTGGAGGGGCCCAGGTCGAGGTGGACGCTGCCGGACGGCGAATCCGGTTGATTTCTAAAAAGCCTGCGGTGTCGGGGTATGATATCGGACTGACCATTGATAAAACACTGCAGCTGAAGGCGGAGAAGGACCTGAGCGGAAAGCACGGCGCCATCGTGGCAATGGATCCCATGACCGGTGAGGTGCTGGCCATGGCCAGCACTCCCTCCTATGATCCCAACGTGTTCATTAAGGGCATGGATAGGGCCACCTGGCGACGGATATCCCTTTCGACGGATTTTCCCATGCAAAACAGGGCGCTCACCGGGCAGTATCCGCCGGGATCCGTATTTAAAATCGTGGTCGCCTTGGCCGGGCTTCAGGAAGGGGTGATAACGCCGGAGGATGAATTTTACTGTAGCGGCGTCTTTCGTCTCGGCAATTACCGCTATCGATGCTGGAAGCGGTATGGGCATGGAAAGGTGGATCTCAGCCGGGCGCTGGTTGAGTCATGCGACGTCTATTTTTATAACCTGGGGAAAAAACTCGGTGTGGACAAGATCGCCTTTTACGCAAAAATGCTGGGCCTCGGAAAAACGACGGGAATCGGTCTTGAAAACGAAAAGGCGGGTCTGATTCCCACAACTCAATGGAAGAAGGAGCGCTGGGGCGTCCCGTGGCAGACCGGAGAGACCATCTCTACCGCCATCGGACAGAGTTTTGTGTTGGTGACGCCGATGCAGATGGCCGTATTGATCTCCACCGTGTTTAACGGAGGAACCGTCTACGTGCCTCAGTTGACGCGCTGGATCAAAAAGCCCAATGGGGATACGGTTTTTGAGATGACCCCTAAGGTAAAGGCGAAGCTGGCCATCAAACCGGAATATCTTGAGGTGGTAAAGACCGCGCTCGAAGGCGTGGTGAACGGCCCCCACGGTACCGGCGCCAAGGCACGGCTCAAGGGGATAGATGTTGCGGGGAAAACGGGAACCGCCCAGGTGGTGTCTATGGGCGTGGACAGCGATGACAAAGATGAAGAAGATATCCCCTGGAAGGCCAGGGACCATGCCTGGTTTGTGGCCGTGGCCCCGGCGAAGGATCCTAAGATAGCGGTGTCTGTGTTGATCGAGC
>JARRPY010000283.1:0-6535 GCA_037382425.1 Deltaproteobacteria bacterium | reverse complement strand
CGCTGGGAGGCAAAAATGAGGGTCATATTTCATGAAACGTTTTATCAGGTATATACCTCGGATCCGGCGGCGGCCGCGGGAAGGATGGAAGCGGTCATGGCGGTGATTGGAAACGGACCGGGGATCGAAATGGTCCGGGCGGCGCCTGCCTCGAAGACGGATATCCGCCTCGCCCACTCACAGGCTCAGATCGCCCGGGTTGAACGCCAGGGCCTCTATGACATCGCCGCTCTGGCTGTGGGCGGGGCCATCCAAGCCGCCACCCTGGGCCTCGACACACCGGCCTTCGGGTTGATCCGGCCGCCCGGTCATCATGCCTCGGCCGACTCATCGTGGGGGTTTTGCTACTTCAATAATATGGCCATCGCACTGGAGCGACTCAGGTCGGATGGACGCATCAAAAGCGCCTATGTCCTGGATATCGATCTTCACTTCGGGGACGGTACGGTTAATATCCTCAAAGGAAAGGAGTACGTGACCATCCACAATTGTGCCGCCGGAAATCGAGAGGCCTATATGGACGAAGTGGCCGAGGAGATGGACGCCTGCACGGCAGATATCATCGGCATATCCGCCGGATTCGATAATCATGTGGACGATTGGGGCGGGACCCTGGCCACCGAAGATTATGAGGAGATCGGAAAAATGGTCCGGGCGGCCGCCATGAGATCAGGTGGGGGGTGTTTCGGTATATTAGAGGGAGGCTACAACCACCAGGTTCTGGGAAATAACGTATCGGCGTTGCTTCAAGGGTTGAGTGCTTGAGTGAAAAAAATCCGTTCGCGTTTCAGTGTAGGGACTTCCCTGAAACCCGACACCTGGACGCTTGATGACTGCCCAATTGCTAGAGGGTCCATTGCAGTACGGAAGCGGCCCAGGTCAGGCCGGCGCCAAAGCTGACCAGAAGTACATGAGCGCCTTTCATCAAGCGGCCCTCCCGGTTGGCCTCATCCAGAGCGATGGGGATGGTGGCGGAGGACGTGTTTCCGTATTTCTGGATGTTGGTGTAGACCTTTTCCATGGGAATCTCGATGTTTTTTGCGAGCGCCTCGATAATCCTCATGGCCCGCTTGAAGAGCGGATTGCCCTTCATTTTTAAATGAAAGGGTTGTTTGGCCACATCTTTGAGCGTGGCAGGGACAAAGGAGTTGCCGTCCGCAGAGTGAAGGAATTCCCATAACTTCCCATCCGATTTCAGGTGACTCGACAGGATCCCCCCTCGGGTCGGTTTGGCACTGAGAACCACGGCGCCTGCGCCGTCTGCCAGCAGAACACATGTGCCCCTATCCTGCCAGTTGATGACGCTGGACAGCCTCTCCACCCCCACCACCAGGGCCGTTTTGCATGTGCCACACGAAATGGCGTTGTCGGCGACGGTCAATGCATATAAAAATCCTGAGCACCCTGCCGACACATCGAATGCGGCTGCATTCCCCGCATTCATGGCTTCCTGGATCATGCATGCGGTGGACGGAAACTGTCTGTCCGACGTAACCGTCCCCACAATGATCATATCCAGGTTCTCCGGAGAGATATTCGCCATCTCCAGCGCTCTCACCGAAGCCTTTGTGGCCAGATGGGTGGTGCTTTCCTCTCTCTTATTTGATGCGATGCGGCGTTCCCGGATCCCGCTGCGGCGGACGATCCACTCATTCGTGGTGTCCACTATGGCCTCAAGGTCTTTGTTGGAGAGGATTCTCTCCGGTATGGCCGAGCCCGTGCCGATGATGTGCGAGTGATTCATCGTGTCAGATGTCCTTTTTCCCAGCGCCGACAACAGCGGACGCGCTGATTGTCTTCTGTCTAAAATGAGTCCTTTTCCGTGAAGAGCGCCATTCCTCAAAACCAAGGGGAAGGGGCTCTTCCTAAAGGAGGATGTTTGCCGTGGGTGGGTTTTGTATGATGAATTGGTGAAGTGCTCGGTTCACCCGGAATAGGGGCGGATTGGCACGGGCGACCGTTTGGAGACCTTTGTAAAACACCCCCTTTTGTCCAATCTCAGCGTCAGACTCAAATTTCAATCCTCGAAATATTGATTATATTCCTGTGGTTGAAATTTTTGCCCTCCTTGACCTTGAACAAATTCGGGTATTTTACAAAGGTCCCCGTTTATTCAATTCAAAATTCTCAACCTCTCTCGGCTATCGGTGAGGGAGGGGCAAATTCACCGAATACCTCAATAGCCGATTCACGTCATCTCAGTTCATTCGATACTGTCGTTCGTCCAAAAGCCGGCCTTTTAACATGAAAAGAATGAAAAAGAAACTTATTTTATGAAATTTATGCCCAGGCCCGTCTCCCCTGAGCCCATTAACGGTTCGCCGAGACTCCGCCGGCCCTTGTCCTCCGGTTTAAATACCCCATGAGAATCGTCCCGCTGTAAAAGGCCCCACAGAACCAGTATATTGACCCCAAAGCCCAGTTGGTCATATACAGCCACAGGGGAATGGGCGAATCATAGGCCCCCTTCTGATAAGCGACACCGGTTAATGCCAGCACCATTAGCGGAATGGCACCCGCCACCACCGCGCCTGTGGCCACGAGGCGGCGGCGTTTCAGGGCTCCGGCCATGGCACCGATGATGACTGCGGGAATCGCATGGCGGAAGATATGGAGAAAAATGGGGATTTTCAGATACCAGCGGTGGCTCAATAACGGGGCGGCCGTGGCCAGGGCGAGGAAGATGAGTGAGATGACCGTCTTCGTGAGATTCCACTGACCCGCCATGAAATTGAGGAGAGAGACGATCGCGGCGGAACATCCCATCCCCCATATACAGGTCCGCTCACCGATCACGCCTCGAGATGTACCCAAGGGTTTTTCCCCAGATGCCCGTATCATCGACATGTTGTCACTCGAAAGCCCTCGTGTTGGAGGCCATGGCGGCTCATTCCTGGGGGCCCAGCTTTTCCAGCGCCACTCTCGTGGCCCATCTCAGAAATATGATGGTATATTTCGCCCCCGCAAGATACATTCCGAGAAGGAATACCAGGTGAGAGAGACCGTACGTCACCGGCCCTCCGATGACGATCAGTAGCGGTTCCTTAAAGTAGATGGCCAGGGTGCCCAGGGCGCTGACCGCCGGCCAGCCGATGATGTAGCTGATAATAATGGCGGATACCCCCAGAACGATTCTGGGCGTGGGCCGCTGTTTAAAGGCACTGAGGTCGGCCCGCTCCCGGATGGCTTTTTGGGCGAAATCCGTCTGCGATATTTTTCTTATGATACGGGTTCTAATACTCACTTCAGACCACTGAAAAATGGTCGGCAAAATAGGATTGAATTCTTTTATGCGACCATGTAACTAATTGAAGGCGTCCCCTTTTTCAACCCTTTATCTTTAAACGGCCGCCAGTCTACGACAGGACCGGTATGGGATCAAGTGTTTTGGGGGAGAGCGGATCAGGCGGTTTTGATAGCGGGATGGACCTTCGGTGGGGTAAAACCGAGACCTTTGAAAAACACCCCCTTTTGCTCAATCTCTGCGTCAGGCTCAAATTTCAATCCTCGAAATATTAAGTATATTCCTGTGGTTGAAATTTTCGCCTTTCTTGACCTTGAACAAAATTGAACATTTTTCAAAGGTCTCAACCGATGCGTATTTCGGCCTCAGGAGCGTGACGGTTTGTACTGGGATTATTTCGACAAGGCCTATTGTATCTCCTTAGTCGAGCGTGAAGACCGCCGGCAGGAGGCAAAGCGTCAGTTCGCCAAAGTGGGATTGTCCCAAAAGGTGGAGTTTATGGTTGTCCCGAAGCATCCCACGGACTGCGAGCAGGGGATTTATGCGTCTCACATGATGTGCATGGACAGGGGGCTTCGGGCGGGTGCAGCGCATATACTGATTTTCGAGGATGATGTTGTTTTCGATGGATTCCGGTCCGACCGGCTCGGAACTTGTATTGATTTTCTGAGGACTCACCCCGAATGGAATATGTTTTTTCTGGGATGTATGGTCAAAAGGAGCATCCACACCGAAAACCCTGCGGTGGTTCAGGTGAAATTTCAATGCCTGTGTCACGCGTATGCCGTCAATCATGGATTTGCCCAAAGATTGGTCCGCATTCCCTGGAAAGGGGTTCCGTTTGACGACACCATACGGGATCTCGATGCCGATCGCCTCTTTTCACCCTATCCGGCCTTTGCCTTTCAGAGCGATTCCCCTTCGGACAATGAACGATTCTTGCCCCTGGACCGGTTCCGGCGGCTCCTGGGCGGGCTCAGACGGTTGCAGAAACTGAATGGATTTTATCACCGTCACAAAACCGGCGTCGTCATGGTCCATCTCCTTTTGCTGGCCCTGATGGTGCTGGTCCTCTGGGGGGTGACGTCTTGAAAAGTATTCGCTGGGGCCTCCTTTTATGTACGCTGCTGTGCGTGGGCGCACTCGCGGCCATCGGGCTTTTCCGGATGCAGGTGGATACGGACATCATGGAATACCTTCCCCATGGGGATCCGATCATTTCCGATGCGGGTTATTTTCTCAAACACCACCCCGCCCAAAATCAGATCATCGTGGATGTTTCGCTTGGACGCACGGATCCCAATGCGCTGGTAAGTTGCGGACGGTTTGTGGCGCGCAGACTGGAGCAAAGCGGTCTTTTCAAACAGGTGGGAATGGGGGCCTTCAAGGAGGCGTTTCCCATCCTCCTGGGCCATGTACTGGATAGCCTGCCCGTGTTGTTCACAGAGAAACAGCTCAGAGAGGAGGTGGCCCCGATGCTGGCACCGGATCGGGTCCGCGAGCGGCTTATTCAAATCCGAAAAAGCCTCCTCAGTCTGGAGAGTACGGGCCAGTCGGAATTGATCTCCCGGGATCCCCTGGAAATGAGGAACCTGGTCCTCAAGAGGCTCTCTTTGTTGGCACCGGTTAAAGAAATGGTCCTACACGACGGCCAGATCTTGTCTCCGGACAAACGGCACCTCCTCTTGGCCGCCACACCCGCGGCGGCCGGTACGGATACGGGCGTTGCCAGACGATTGACCCGTTTGTTCAATACGGTCTCGAGGGAACTTCACGAGCGATACGGCACCGAGGCCAAGCTGACGCCCATGGGCGCCTACCGGGCCGCCCTCGACAATGAAAAAATCGTCCGTCAAGACGTTCAACGGGCGATCCTTCTCACCATGGTGGGGATTGCCCTGCTCCTCATCTTTGCGTTTCCAAGGCCCCTGATCGGCCTTTTTGCCTTTGTCCCGGCCCTCGCCGGCACGGCCACGGCATTGTTTGTATTTTCCCTGTATCACCACGCCATTTCGATCATGGTCCTCGGGTTTGGCGGCGCGGTGATCTCCATCACCGTGGATCACGGGATCGCCTATCTCCTCTTTCTGGACCGGCCCGAACACACGTCGGGTAAGGCCGCTTCCCGGGAAATCCGGGGCGTTGGGCTGTTTGCGACCCTGACCACCATGGGCGCTTTCGGGGCCCTGTGTCTGAGCGATTTTCCCATGCTCAACCAGTTGGGACAGTTTACGGCCCTGGGGATCGGGTTTTCCTTTTTGTTTGTCCACGCGGTGTTTCCCCGAATATTTCCCGACATGCCGCCGGGACGGAACAGGGGCGTCGTGCTCCGTCGGTTGATCGATCGGGTGTTTCCTTCGGGGAAGATCGGTGCCTATGGCGCCCTTTTCTTCGGCGTGTTCATGCTGTTTTTTGCATGGCCCGAGACCGATGTGAATCTCAGTACCATGAACACGGTCAGTGAAGAGACGAATGCCGCCGAGCAATTGATGGGTCGTGTATGGGGGAACACCATCTTCGGAAAGGTCCACTTCTTGACGCACAGCAAGAGCTTGAAGGGCCTTCGCGAAAAGGGAGACAGGGTCCTGGACATGATGACGGTGGATATGAATTCGGGAGTGCTTTCCTCGGGCTTCGCGGCGTCCATGATTTTCCCGGGTGAATCGCAGCAGCGTGAGAATTTTATTGCCTGGCGGGATTTCTGGACGGCCGAGCGGCGTGCAGCCTTGAAGGCGGCTTTACAAACCGCATCGACTGAGCTGGGCTTCTCTCCCGGGGCGTTTACGCCTTTTTATGAGGCGATCGCCGAGACGGTTCGGCCGGCGGCGGACCGCCCGATCCCGGAATCCCTGCGTTCCTTAATGGGGATCTCCAGGGGGGAGGGGCCCGTATGGTATGAAGCGGCCAGTTTCATCCCGGGGAAAGCCTATGCGCCCGAGCAGATCTACCAGAGGTACGGGGCCTTGGGCCGCCTGTTTGATCCTGCGTTTTTTTCTCAGAAATTCGGCGCGCTCCTCTTCTCCACGTTTATGAAAATGCTTATCATGATCGGCATCAGCGTGGGCATCCTCCTCTTCTTCTTTTTTCTGGATTGGCGCCTGACCATCCTGTCTTTACTTCCCGTCCTGTTCGCCCTGGTTAGTACGCTGGGGACATTGAATCTGGCGGGACATCCCTTGGACATCCCCGGGCTCATGCTGTCCATTGTGGTCCAGGGAATGGGGGTCGACTATGCGCTTTATATCACGAGATCCTATCAGCGATACGGCAGCGATCAAGACCCGGGCTTCG
>JARRPY010000282.1:0-6980 GCA_037382425.1 Deltaproteobacteria bacterium | reverse complement strand
GGAAAGGCGATTTTACGATAAACCGAGTGTCCAAAAAAAGAAAAAACAGGCAAAAGCCGCCAAGCGGCGCCGGAAGCGGACCAGGAAATATTAAAGTCTCGGCGCGTAATTTACGCCCAAGACAGGCGTTAGGTGCCAGACGTGAGGTGTTAGGATACGGAAGGCGAAAGGCAGCGGTCGGGAGTCAGATGACGGAAGATACCCCGGTGAAATACGCTCCGCTGAGACTTCGTCTATTTCAAGGGGTATCAGAGAAGTCGGAAATTAATAGTGAAAGGTTTACGACTGGAAATCCGAACGTGCCGCATTTCCAGGATATTCAGGGAGGATGGAATGACCGATATGAGCTTGGATTTGTCCGGAAAGTCGGCCCTGGTTACCGGCGGCAGCCGGGGGCTGGGCAAGGCCATTGCCGGCACATTTGCAGCACACGGCGCAAGAGTGGCCATCTGCAGCCGGAAGCAGGAAAATCTGGATAAGGCCGTTCAAGATTTTCAAGCCTCGGGGCATACGGTGTCCGCACACGTGGCCAACGTGGGCAAACCGGATCAGGTGAACCGGCTCTTCCAAACCATAGACGCCGAGTTTGAAAAACTGGACATCCTCGTCAATAATGTGGGCATGAACATCCTCACCCCGTCCGTGACGGCGACCGATCCGGCCCTGTGGGACAAGATCATTGAAACCAATCTCAAGGGCACTTTTCTCACCTCCAGCGGCGCGGTCGGCCTGATGAAAAAGGCGGGTAAGGGAAAGATTATCAACATCAGTTCCATTGCCGCCAGAAGGGCCGCCATGGGTATGGGCATCTACTGCGTGGCCAAGGCAGGCGTAGAGATGCTCACCAAGGTGCTGGCCATTGAACTGGTGGGGGATCATATCACCGTAAACGGAATCGCCCCCTGCGTGGTGCGGACCGATTTCACCAAACCCTTCTGGAGCAACGAATCCACCCTTAAAGAAATTGTGAGAACCATTCCCATGGGACGGATGGCAGAGACCGAAGACATCGTCGGCACCGCGCTTTACCTGGCATCCGACCTATCCGATTTCGTCACCGGCGAGATCATCACGGTGGATGGCGGATCCATGGCGTGAGGGCGGGATCCGTTTGTTACTGGAATAGCTGAAAGAACGGAACGATGGAATAGTGGGACGGGGCGACACGCCGTTCGAAATCTTCGCAAAACCCAGTTGACAAGATAGGCGGGAACAGGCATAAGGCGTTAGGGATTAGGTATTGGGTATTAGGGGTTAGCTAAATTCTAACAGCTAACAGCTAAAAGCTGCTTTTATGTGGAGGAACGATCAGCATGAGCGATGAAAAAAGAGTCAAAGATATTATGATTCCCATTGAGGAGTACGATACGGTTTCCATCAGTGCCCGGCTCTGCGATGCCGTGAGCATACTGAAGCGGAACCACGAAGAAATTAAATCCTGCGGAGAAGGCTCCTATCATAAAACCCTCTTTGTGGTGGATGGTGCGGACAAGATTGTAGGGAAGCTCTCCATGTACGACCTGATCCGGGGGCTGGTCCCGGAAACCGCCAAGCCGCCCCATGTGTCAAGGGCCTATCACCTCATGCGCTCTTCCCGAGCCCAGGAAGTGGCCAGCGAAATCAGTGACTTTCAAGAAGAATACAAATGGCTTCATAATACTTTTTTTGATCTGGTCACCCAGGAATCTCAAAAGCGGGTGGAAGATGTCATGTCCAAAATGGAGAAGTCGATCATTGAAGAAGACGATCGAATCAACCATGCCATCTACGTTATGTTCAAGGAGGATGTGAGGCAACAGGTCATCTACAGAGGAACAAAAGCAGTCGGCGTCATCAACCTCCACGTCATTTTTGATGAACTCCTGGACATCGCAGGACCCGAGTGCGGAATTCATTGGTAAAACCCAATCCCAGTTTCTTTCCCGCAGAGACGCTGAGGCGCAGAGATTTCTTTTTGTTATGTTTTAACTGCTACGCATCGCTGTGCGAAAACGTGGCGTCTGAAACCCTTGCACCTAATACCCAACGCCCAATGCCCGACACCTGAACACCCCCATGCCGTCCCCTATCCGACCCCTCGCCCTCAAGCCTCACCTGGATCACCTTTATTCCTTTTATAATGCCCGACACTGGATCCATCCGGATCCCCTGGAATTTCTCTACAATTACCCCAATCCAGAGGATCGCGAAATCGTGGGGATTATTGGGTCCTCACTCGCCTATGGCCGTGTGGACCAGATCCTGAAGACCGTCTCAAGCGTCTTGACCCGACTCGGACCTTCGCCATACACATTTTTGAAGGACACGACTTCTGATACACTCCATGCCCTGTTTAAAGGCTTTAAATACCGCTTTACCACGGCCGAGGAGCTGGTCCGTCTCCTCACGGGGATTCAAGCAGTCATTGACACTTTCGGCTCCCTCTATGCGTGTTTTCTCGAGGGGTTTCATGTTGAAGATGAAACGGTGCTCAACGGCCTTTGTTTTCTGACGGACGCCATTCGATCGCCCTTTGACCGGGCCGCCAACAGCCTGATCCCTGATCCCGGCCGAGGGAGTGCCTGCAAACGGTTGAACCTCTTCATGCGATGGATGGTGCGAAGAGACGCGGTGGATCCCGGCGGCTGGGACCAGGTGCCCCCCTGAGGATCCCGTTCAATACGACTTCGCTCTCACTCGCCTAGGGATCAGAAGAGACCGAGAGTTGTGTGGCTTTCTGGATAGATGCAGCCTTTCGGTCCCCAGATAACTTTTAAGGGGGAAGCTGTTTGCAGTTGGGTATTAGCCGTTCGTAAAAAACAGTGACCTTATACTCGACGGCCAGCGGGTCAGATTTCGGTCTTAAACCTTAAAAAAATACTTGACTTCAATGGATGCGACATATTAGGCTCTCAAAAATGAATGAAAGTTCATTCATAATTCGCGGCCCAACATCTGACAACCCAAGAAATAGACGAGACCTTTGAAAAATGCTCAATTTTGGTCAAGGTCAAGAAAGGCGAAAATTTCAACCACAGGAATATGCTGAATATTTCGAGGATTGACATTTGAGCCTGACGCAGAGATTGAGCAAAAGGGGGCGTTTTTCAAGGGTCTCACAACAACGATCATGCGCGTAAGGAGGCATTTCATGGACAAGAAAATAGAAAAAGCCGGGGTCATCGGAGCCGGGGTCATGGGGGCGACCATTGCGGCTCAGCTGGCCAATGTGGGCATTGAAACCGTCCTGCTCGATATTGTTCCCCCGGAACTGACGGAAGAAGACAAGAAAAAGGGGCTCACCCGGGAAAGCGAGGCGTTCCGGAATAAGTTCAGCAGTAACGGACTCAACGGCGCCCTCAAATCCAAGCCCGCATCTTTTTATATCCCTGAAAACGCCAAACTCATCACCATCGGCAACATGGAGGATGATCTTGAGCTGCTCAAGGACGTGGACTGGATCATCGAAGTGGTGGTGGAGCGACTCGATATCAAACAGAAGGTCTTTGAGAAAATCGAAACGGTGTTGAGCCCCGGCACCGTGGTCTCATCCAACACCTCGGGCATACCGTGCAAGGCCATGTGTGAGGGGCGATCCGAAGACTTTCGGAAGCATTTTGCCATCACCCACTTCTTCAATCCCCCGAGATACATGAAACTCCTCGAACTGGTGCCCGGACCGGACACCCTACCGGAGGTGGTGGATGCCCTTGCAGAGGTCTGTGACAAGGTGGTGGGCAAGGGGATCGTCTGGGCCAAAGACACCCCCAATTTCGTGGCCAACCGGATCGGCACCTTCAGCATGTTTGCCGTGATTAAGGCCATGACCGATCTCGGGCTGTCCATCGAAGCGGTGGACAAACTGACCGGGCCGGTGGTGGGCCACCCCAAGAGCGCGTCTTTTCGGACCGCCGATCTGGTGGGTCTGGATACCCTCCTTCATGTGGCGGACAACGTCTACGAGGGGGCAACCGACGACGAGCAGCGCGACATGTTCAAGCCACCCGCCTTCATCGCCCAGATGGTGGAGAAAAAGCTTCTCGGCGACAAGACCAAGCAGGGCTTCTATAAGAAGACCAAGGACAGTGAAGGCAAACGCCTCATCCTCTCCATCGATTACAACACCCTGGAGCACACCCCTCAGGAAAAGGTGAAATATGCATCCCTGGAGGCGGCCAAAAACGCCTCCGGCACCGGCGAAAAGATCAAATCCCTATACTATGCCAAGGATACGGCCGGCGAATTCACTTTCCGGACCCTCTCTGAAACCCTGATCTATTCGGCCAACCGGATTCCGGAGATCGCCGACGACATCGTCAACGTGGACAACGCCATGAAATGGGGTTTTGCCCGTAAACTGGGACCCTTCGAGGCCTGGGATGCCATCGGAGTGGCCAAGTCCGTCGAAAAGATGAAAGAAGCCGGTTATGAGGTTCCCGCCTGGGTGGCGGAAATGCTGGCGGACGGAAAGGAATCCTTTTACAAAACAGAGGCCGGCACCCACTATTATTACGACATCGCCGCCAAAGACTATAAGGAAGTCCCCATCACACCGGGGATCATCCTCCTTCCCTCGCTCAAGGATCAGAACAAGGAAATCGCGTCAAACCCGGGGGCATCCCTCATCGATATCGGCGACGGTGTGGCCTGCTTGGAATTTCATGCCAAGATGAATGCCATCGGTCAGGATATCATCGCCATGATTCAGCAATCCGCCGAACGGGTGGAAAAGGAGTTTGACGGGCTCATCATCGCCAACCACGGCACCAATTTTTCCGTGGGGGCCAATATCGCCATGGTCCTGTTCGCGGCTCAAGAAGAGGAATGGGATGATCTGGATTGGTCCATCAGCGCACTTCAAAACGCCCTGATGAAGTTGAAATATCTGAAAAAACCCGTGGTGGCCGCACCGGCCGGCATGGCCCTGGGCGGCGGCTGCGAGGTCTGCCTGGCGTCAGACCGGGTCCGGTATGCCGCCGAGACCTACATGGGCCTGGTGGAAGTGGGCGTGGGCGTCCTTCCCGCCGGTGGCGGATGTAAGGAACTCGTCATCCGTAACACCGAACATCTCTTTGAGGTACCAAGGGGCGGAATCTACCCAAAGCAGATCGAAATGATGCCCTTCATCGCCCGGGCTTTCGAAACCATCGCCATGGCTAAGGTGGCCACTTCCGGCCCCGAAGCGGTCAAGATGGGCTATCTGAGACCCACGGACCGGATGACCGTTAACCGGGATTACCTCATGCAGGATGCCAAAAACACCGTCCTGGCCATGAACCTGGAAGGCTATGTGCCGCCGAGACCCAGAGACGACATCCGGGTCCCGGGAAAGGACACCCTGGCCATGATCAAGCTGGCCCTATGGACCATGCACGAATCGGGCTTTATCACCGATCATGATGTGACGGTCTCCACTCAGGTAGGGTATGTCCTGTGCGGTGGGGAAGTGCTGCCCGATACCAAAGTCAGCGAGCAATATCTCCTCGACCTGGAAAGAGAGGCATTCCTGCGGTTGTGCGGAGACCCCAAAACCCAGGCCAGAATGCAGCATATGTTAACCACGGGCAAACCGCTCAGGAACTGATGGCCAACGATGACAGAATAAGAAATCACCACTCAATATGGGGTGTATTCGTAAAAAATGAAAATATCACGCAAAGCCGCAAAGACCGCAAAGGTAACTTATTAACATGAATACAATTTTTTCTCTGCGTCTCTGCGCCTCAGCGCGAAAACATACTTTCTTTAACACGATAGGTGGGAGGACGATATTATGAAAGAAGCCGTAATTGTTGCTGCCTGCAGGACGGCAGTCGGAAAAGCGCCGAGAGGCATATTGAAAAATACCCGGCCCGAAGCCATGGGGTGCGCCGTGCTGGGCGATCTTTTGAAACGGGCGGGAGACCTGGACCCCAATCTCATAGACGACGTCATTATCGGCTGCACATTCCCCGAAGCCACTCAGGGTCTCAACCTGGGCCGCGTCCTGGTCATGTCCATGGGCTGGCCGGATCGGATCCCGGGGATGACCGTCAACCGGTTCTGTTCTTCCGGGCTCCAGGCCATCGCCATTGGTGCGGAAAAGATCATGTGCGGGTTTTCGGATGTGATCATCTCCGGGGGCGTGGAGAGCATGAGCCAGATCCCCATGGGCGGGAGCATGATGTATCCCAATCCCGCGCTGGTGGAGACGAGGCCCGGTGCGTTCACCGGCATGGGCCTGACCGCCGAAAATGTGGCCGAACGCTTCAATATCGGCCGGGATGAACAGGATGAATTCGGCGCCAAGAGCCAGCAAAAGGCCGAGGCCGCCATCAAGGCGGGCCGGTTCAAGGAGCAGATCGTTCCCCTGACCGTGCAGAGGCAGAAACAGCTGCCCAATGGCCGATTTGAATACGAGGAGTTCATCTTCGACACGGACGAAGGGATGCGTCCGGGCACCACCAAGGAGAGCATCTCAGGACTTCGTCCCGCTTTTAAGCCCAATGGATCGGTCACGGCGGGAAACTCTTCACAGACCAGCGATGCCGCCGCAGGCGTGCTGATGATGTCCAAGGAAAAGGCCAAAGAGTTGGGCCTCAAACCCATGGCCACGTTCCGTTTCCATACCGTGGAAGGGTGTGAGCCGGAAGTGATGGGCGTGGGTCCAGCAGTGGCCATCCCCAAGGTCCTGAAAATCGCCGGCATGAGCCTGGATCAGATTGAACTCATCGAGCTCAATGAGGCGTTTGCGGCCCAGGCCATTTACTGCATCAAGGAGCTGGGCATCAACGAAGAAATTACCAACGTCAACGGCGGCGCCATCGCCCTGGGGCATCCCCTGGGCTGCACCGGCGCCAAACTGTGTGCCACACTTTTAGCCAACATGCAGGAGCGCGGGGTGAAGTACGGCGTAGAGTCCATGTGCATCGGCGGTGGTATGGGAGCTGCGGCGCTGTTTGAGATGTGCGAGTAGCGCGTCGGGCAATATAATGCTGCATGGTATGTGAGGGCTATGCCGG
>JARRPY010000281.1:0-4339 GCA_037382425.1 Deltaproteobacteria bacterium | reverse complement strand
ATCGGAATTTTTCGAAAACCCAAAAATCCCGCTACCCTTCAAATCTTCCCGGAGAAGCGCCCCCGGTGGCTCTACGCCGTATATGACACGTTTCTCTTGCCGACCGTCAGGCGGCACAATCCGGCTTTATGGGTGTTTCTCATGCTCTTTCATGTGGCCTTTCTTCTGGTCATCATCGGCCACCTGGAACTATTCGGTGATTTTGCCGTATTCCAGGTGATCGATCATCGGGTATTTTTGGGAAAAGGGTTTGTGGGGCTCACCCTGAGTATCTGCCTCCTCTATTTTCTGCTCAGGCGATTTGTCTCTCCAAACAGGGAATTGTCGGTCCCTGAGGACTATTATCTGCTCATTCTCCTCTTCTTAACGGTCATTTTCGGCAGCGAGATGGATTGGGCAAGGCGGTGGTATGGATATGACGGGATGATGGTGGAGGACTACCGGGAATATCTCCTAAGCCTCATACATTTCAGGCCGGCGCTTCCCCTGAACATTACCTTCTCCGGTCACTCCTTCATGCTGGTGCTTCATGTATTTTTTGCGAATCTGTTCCTCATGTTCTTCCCATTCAGCAAAATCATGCATTCATTTCTGGCATTGCCCATAAACAGACTAAGGAGAGGTAAGTGATGGACCAAAAAACACGAGACGAATTACTCGAGCTTTTCAGGAGTAAATTGAATCAGGCCATGACGCTCTACCTGGAGACCTGCTCCCGTTGCGGTGTGTGTACCAAGGCCTGCCATGTTCACGAATCCATGCCCCATGTGAAGTATATCGCGGCCTACCGTGCCGAGATCGTCCGTCGAATCTACAAGAAATATTTTAAGGGCCAGGGAAAGCGATGGAAATCATTGGGTGAATCCAAAGAATTGACGGAGATGAGCCTCGAAGAACTCTACGATGCCGCTTATTCCTGCACCGGATGCCGTCGATGCGTGGTGTACTGCCCGTTCGGAATCGACACCCAGATGATCATGTCCATTGCCAAACTCCTGCTGGTGGGCGCCCATGCGGAGCCGGAAACCCTTACTCTGCTGGCGGACACCTCCATTCAAAAGGGAAAGTCCCTGGAGGCATTTAAAGAAGGGTTCCTCCAGGGGGTGAAGAATCTGGAGGCCGAGGTGGTCAAGAAGTGGCAAATGGAGGCGGGAGAGACCGCCATCCCGGTTGACGTGGAAGACGCCGATCTCCTCTATGTGGCCCTGGCCGGCGCCCACTCCATTATCCCGGCGGCGGCGGTGTTTAATGCCGCAGGGGAAAACTGGACGCTCAGCTTTTTTGAGGCGGTCAATTTCGGGGCATTCGTGGGCGATCCCACCAAGACCAAGTTGATTATGGATCGCATCGTTAACGAGGCCAAGCGGTTGCGGGTCAAAGAGGTCTGTATCTGTGAATGCGGAACCGCCTACCGGGTCATGAAGCAACTATCCGGCAAGCAGCCCTTTGAGGTGACCTCCATTACCGAAGTGCATGCCCGGTATATTCGGGAGGGCCGAATTCAGCTTGATCGATCGAAAATTGAAGGGAGGGTGACCTATCACGATCCATGTCAGATTGCCAGGAATGCCGGCATCATCGATGAACCGCGATATATACTCAATGCATTGACAGACAATTTCAAAGATATGACCCCGGATCCAAAGTACAACTGGTGCTGCGGAGGTGGGGGCGGTCTGGTCGCCTTGGGGGACGAGACGCTGGACTTCAGGATGAAGTCATCCAGGGTGAAGGCGGATCAGGTGATGGGTGTAGGTGCCGATATCCTCGCCACCGCATGCGAGAACTGTCACACCCAGCTCAGCAACCTTAATGACCATTACAACCTTAAAGCGTCCTAAAATCGTCAGTCCAAATTTGTGAGATGATATCCAAGGAGGAAATATGATGAAACGAATCGCTTTTATGAGCCTTTTTGTATTTACTTTGATGATTCCCTTGTCTTCGGTCTACGCGACCAATGGGGATAACATCATCGGGGTCGGTCCCATTGCCAGGTCAATGGGTGGCGTCGGCATTGCAAGCCCACAGGATGCCATCAGTGCGGTTTTCGCAAATCCGGCCGCCATGTGTTTCGGGCCCTATTGCCCTTCGTCGGAATTCAACTTTGCCGCGACCGGTTTTAAGCCGGATGTGAGTGCCAAGATCAAACTCCCCGGCCAGACCATTGAAGCCGATAGTGATGAGAAGGTATACCCCATTCCAGCCATAGGCATATCTTCTCCTTTACCGAAAAGACACCTTTTTGGCGATTCGGCATCGCTGCCTACGGGGTATCGGGTCTCGGAGTGGATTACAAAGGGACTTCGCTGGATCAACCCCAGTTCTACGATTTCGGTCCGGCCGGACAATATCCGCTCGCGGCCGGGACCTATACGGACCTGCAGATCATGAAATTCGCCCCATCCATCGCATTTCAGCCTTTTGAGAAACTCTCCTTCGGCCTGGCGCTTCATATTGACTATGGGGATCTCGATCTTCAGCAGGGCGGGTCTTCCGGCTATGCCTTGGGGCTCCAGGGTGGCATTATTTACAAGGCCACGGATCGTCTCTCTTTTGGATTCACCTACATCACACCCCAGAGTATCAATCACGAAAATGTCACCGACTTTGACGGGGATGGCAATTACGATTCCTTGAAGTTGGAATCGCCCCAGCAGGCCGGTGTTGGTGTCAGCTATCTTTTCCCGGGAAACTGGCTCATGATGGAAGGCGATGTGAAATGGCTGAACTGGGGCAGTGCCGACGGGTATGAGGATTTTGACTGGGAAGATCAGTGGGTCTTTGCCATCGGGGCGCAGTTTATGCCCACATCGAAGCTGAGTCTTCGGGTCGGGTATAACTATGCAAAAAGCCCGGTAAACGAGCACAATGGGTTTAATGGCATGGGTAGCACGAGTGTGCAGGGAAAACGCATCCCCAACTACTATTATGAGACGTTTCGTATCATTGGCTTTCCGGGCATTGTAGAGCACCATGTGACCGTGGGGGTGGGATATCAGTTTACACCTACTTTTTCCGTCAATCTCGGATACGTGCATGCGTTCAGCAACACCATCACCGAAAGTGGCACGAACATCGCAGGGCAGCCGGTTACCCTTGAATCGACCCTCAGTGAGGACACCGTCGATTTCGGCTTGACGTGGCGCTTTTAGCCCAAAATCATCGAAATGAAATCATACTGCTATAAGCGTGTGCTGTTTGAGAGAAGATTAATATATTGAGATGAAAGAATTTCTTTAGGAACATCTCATAAAAGGAGGGCTTCATGGACGAGCGTATCAACCGATTTCGATACTGTGATTCCAGATTTTACAGGTACTTGGATCAGGTCCTTCAGCGTATGCCCGAATCGATCCGGGAAGAGATTATGGGAAAAGAGAATATCCAAATTGTGGCTCAGCCGGATCTGCCTGATATCTGTGGCCGACGCTATGAATTCGACCCTCCTGTAAAAACCCTCATTTACCTAAACCTGCAGGTCCTCACCCAGCCGGATCCCCGGATCTGTTGTAGTATTGCTCGTGAAGTTGCTGAATATGTGGCCCAAAAGAAAGATGGCACCGATGACAAGAACAGAGTGGTCGAATTGCTGGACCAATGGGGGTTTGAACGGGAAGTGGACGCCGCCCGATTCTGTGAAGCAGTTGTCCGTTCCGAAGGCTTCAGGACCGGCTATGATTGGGCCAAACATCAAAACAGTGATTACCTGCAGCAGCATTTTGGCCTTTACTATGATGAATGGAACGAAAAGGGAATTGTTCGGATGTCGCCGGAGCGGCTGAAAGGACTTCGGCGCCGCGCCATTCCGGATAAGATCCTTCCCAATGCACAAATGTCTCCAAAGGAGCCGTCTCCTGCGAAGAAGGATGACGCACCTGTGGATATATCCGTAGATGAAGCCGCCATGGAGGGCATCATGGCGGCGATCAAAGAGCAAAAGATAGGGGAATTATGACAAAGGAGGCTCACACACAATCTCGGAGACGACAATATTTTACGGCTGGCCTTTTGAGGGCCTGTGATGGCAACGCAGAAGGATCCTATCATCCTGGATTGTGGATTTTTGAGTCTCCACCTGCCAGCCTCGAATAAACTGGGCGTTCCCATTTTCAAGGTTACGATACTGATGGTGGCGGGACTCTAGGATGCAAGATTCCTATATTACCCCAATCCTTGATTTCATTGTCATAAAGTGAATGATTGATTTGGTATCTTATAATAAATTCAGTCGCTTGGATGCCTCTATGATGCACGAAACCCGGAAAATGCTTGAGACCAAAAATAGATGCGATCATTTGGGTAAACTTCACATCTGGAGTTTTAGGTATTGAATTGG
>JARRPY010000280.1:0-7906 GCA_037382425.1 Deltaproteobacteria bacterium | reverse complement strand
AGGTTAAGCCGACGCCCATTTCCGATACGGAAGCGGAACGGATCATCCATCAGATGGAAGAGGGGGTGAACAAACCCAAACCGAAATACAGCTTTGAGGTGGGGGATGAGGTGAGGGTGATTGACGGGCCTTTCACAAATTTTCAAGGCATCGTGGAAGAGGTAAAACCGGACAAAGAGAAATTGAGGGTCCTCATCACCATATTCGGTCGTCCAACGCCCGTGGAACTGGAATTCATTCAGGTGAGCAAAATTTAACTATATAGAGGTTCAATATGGCAAAGAAAATAATGGCATCTGTTAAACTTCAGGTAAAGGGGGGGCAGGCCAACCCTTCCCCGCCCATCGGACCGGCGCTGGGTCAGCACGGCGTAAACATTGCCGAGTTCTGTAAAGCGTTCAATGCCAAGACACAGGATCAGAATGGCACCGTCATCCCCGTCATCATTACCATCTACGCGGACCGGTCTTTTTCCTTTGTAACGAAGACGCCCCCGGCCTCCATTCTATTGAAACAGGCAGCCAAAATAGCCAAGGGATCGCCCGAACCCAATCGCGAGAAAGTGGGGACCGTGACCCCCGCTCAAATTGAGGAAATCGCAAAAATCAAACTGGAAGATCTGAACGCAGCGGATTTGGCTGGAGCGACCAAGATCATCGAGGGAACCGCAAGAAGTATGGGGATCACCGTAAGTGAATCTTAATTTGGAAGAGGAATTCAAGTATGGCCAAGAGAGGTAAAAAATACAGCAGCCAGGTTGAAAAAATAGACAAAACCCGGCGATACAATTTTGAGGAGGCGGCTCAACTGGCGGTGGATTGCGCCTACGCCCAGTTCGATGAAAGTGTGGACCTCGCCGTCAAATTGGGCGTGGATCCCCGGCATGCGGACCAAATGGTGCGGGGGACCGTGGCACTGCCCAACGGGGTGGGCAAGGATGTCGTCATTGCTGTTTTTGCAAAAGGGGAAAAGGAAAAAGAAGCGTTGGACGCCGGAGCGGATTATGCCGGTTCCGATGAACTCGTTGAGAAGGTACAGGGCGGGTGGCTTGAATTTGATAAGGCCATCGCGACCCCTGACATGATGGGGGCTGTTGGCAAACTGGGACGCATATTGGGGCCCAGGGGTATGATGCCTAACGCGAAACTGGGGACGGTCACATTCGATATCGAAAGGGCCGTGAAAGAAATCAAGGCCGGGAAGATCGAATTCAGAGTGGAAAAAGCGGGCATCGTCCATACATCCGTCGGAAAAGTCTCCTTCGGCGCCGAAAAGCTTCTGGAGAATATTGCCGCCTTCATAGACATCATCCAAAAAATGAAGCCGCCGGCAAGCAAGGGGGTTTATTTTAGAGGGATCGCCCTGTCGTCCACCATGGGTCCGGGCATAAAAATCGATCCGGTTTACATTAAGGAGCTTTTGAGTCGGTAGTTCATCACCAAAACCCGGACAGCGGTAGACTCTTAAAATCTCAGGTTAAGCGGAAATACGCCTGTAAAGGGTATTGTACTCCCCCATTTCCTCTCATGAATCCTTTTCATAATATAGAAGGCTTTTCCCGAGCAATTTCCGACGGGATAAAAAGGATATTGATTAAAGAGATCAACCGTCGCTGACAAATTTTTAGATGGACCCCATTTTTCTACCGAGATGGGGCCGCTTTTTAGTCAAAGACAGTAGGCGTCCCGACGCCAAATAGGGGCACGCCCCAACAAGCGTGTGGGACTTAATTGCACATGCCTGCCGAGACTGAAGCGTAAGGTAAATGTACACCTTTTGTCTTTGACAATTCATTGTCAAGAGGAGAGGAGGTGAATATGAAAAGAGAAGAGAAAGAACAATTTGTTGCAGCGCTTCACGAGCGGCTCGAGAAGGCCAAGGCCAGTTTTCTTGTTGAATATAAAGGCCTCAACGTTGAAGCAATGAACAAATTGAGGAGCGAATTGAGGGGTGTGGAGGCCGAATTTCAGGTGGTCAAAAACAGACTTCTGAAACGAGCGAGCGAAACCACCGAGACCCATGAGATGATGGACCATATGACGGGGCCCTCGGCTATAACCCTCACCTATGAAGACGTTGTCTCACCGGCAAAGGTATTGGTTGACTTTCAAAAGGACCACAAGGAGTTGAATATCAAAGCCGCTCAGATTTCCGGCAAAACCATGGGCTTTGAGGACGTGAAGCAGCTGGCTTCGCTCCCCGGGAGAGAGGTGCTTCTGGCCAAAACACTTTCGGTCATGCAAGGGGTTCCTACGGCCTTTGTGAGGGTCTTAAACGGGGTGCTCGTTAACCTGATGAATGTCTTAAAGGCGATTGAAGAACAAAAAGCACAATAGCTTTCACACCATAATCATGTGAAATGGAGGTTAAAAGGTTAAAGATGGCAGAGAATATCAGCAAAGAAGACGTGATTGAATTCATATCCAATATGACGGTACTTGAGCTTTCTGAACTGGTAAAGGAACTGGAAGAGAAGTTTGGTGTCAGCGCAGCGGCGCCGGTGGCCGTAGCTGCGGGTGCGGCGGGCGGAGAGGCGCAGGCGGAGGCGGAGGAGCAGACTGAATTCGACGTGGTCCTCACTGCGGTGGGTGACCAGAAGATTCAGGTCATCAAAGTGGTGCGGGCCATTACCGGATTAGGACTGAAGGAAGCCAAAGCGGTGGTAGACGGGGTACCCAGTCCCATTAAGGAAGGCGTTCCCAAGGACGAGGCCGAGAGTGTGAAAGGTCAAATCGAAGAGGTGGGCGCCACTGCAGAAATCAAATAGTCCGCATACTCCAGAGTAAACGCTGTAAACGTAAGCGGTAAGAAAAAAATGGAAAAAATTGAGGCTGTTTCAGGAGAAATTCACAGAGACGTTTCCCTGACAGTCTCAATTTACGTTTATGACATACGCTGTCAACACCCAAGCGTTAAGGAGTTACCATGACGCAGAACAATAGTGTCAAAAGACGTATCAGAAGAAATTTCGGCAAGATAGAAAAGGTCATCGAGACGCCGAACCTCATCGACATGCAAAAACGGTCTTATGAACGGTTTTTGCAGGCAACGGTGAAACCGGAATCTCGAGAAGAGGTCGGGCTTCAAGGCGCATTTCAAAGCGTCTTTCCCATTCATGATTTTGCCGGTACTTCCTCGCTTGAATTCGTCAAATATTCATTTGAGCCCAACAAATATTCCGAGGAGGACTGTCTGAGCAAGGGGATGACATATGAGACATCCCTGAGACTCACCGTTCGATTGGTTGTATTCGATACGGACAGCGCCAATGACACAAAAAGCATCAGGGATATCAAAGAACAGGAAATCTATTTTGGAACCCTCCCGTTGATGACCGACCGAGGGACGTTCATCATAAACGGCACCGAAAGGGCGGTGGTGAGTCAGTTGCATCGATCGCCCGGCGCTTTTTTTGATCACGATAAAGGGAAAACCCATTCCAGCGGTAAGCTTCTCTATTCCGCACGAATCATTCCCTTGAGAGGATCGTGGCTTGATTTCGAATTCGACCCTAAAGATATTCTCCACGTCCGCATCGACAGGCGTAGGAGGTAGCCGCAGAAATCGTTGATCCGGACACCGGGGAAGTACTGGCTAAAGAGGGATCGAAGTTTACCAAGCGTCTCATCAAGACCCTGGGAGCAATAGAGGCTTTTCAGCCGCGTATTCCTATCCCCACAGCGGTTACAACGGAATCGGCAGAAGAAAACCTGCTTCTCGCCGAGGATGTTCTGGATCCTGATACGAATGAGGTCCTCGTTCCGAAGGGAAAGGCCCTTTCAAGGGAATCCATTGATGTACTATCCCAAAAAGGCATCACAGAAGTGCCCTGCATTGACCCCAAGCGGATTCGCATCCCCATCGATGTGACGGAGGTGCATGGCCGAATAACAGCCGATGAAATTATCGATCCTGAAACGGGTGAAATCCTCGTTGAAGTCAACCAACCGCTCACTCAGGAGTCTCTCGACGCATTGGCCGAAAAGGGAATCACCCGGGCGGAGTGCCTGGTGCTGGACGAGCAGGGAAAGAGTACGGGCATAAGGGAAACGCTGCTCGTAGATAGAATCAACAAATCCGATGAAGCGGTGCTCGACATTTACAGAAAGATGAGACCCAGTAGCCCTCCTACCCAGGAAGTGGCGGATACCTTTTTTGAAAACCTCTTCTTCAATTTGAACACGTATGATTTATCCAAGGTCGGGCGGTTGAAGCTGAATTACCGGCTCAATTTAGATGTTCCGCTCGATCAGCGAACCCTGAGGAGAGAAGATATTCTGGCGACGGTGGAGGAGTTGATCAAACTCAAGAATACCGAAGCCATGGTGGATGATATCGACAATCTTGGAAACAGGCGGGTCCGGGCAGTGGGTGAGCTTTTGGAAAACCAGTATCGGATCGGCTTGGTGAGAATGGAACGGGCCATCAAGGAACGAATGAGTCTACAGGAAGTCGAAACGCTGATGCCCCACGATCTGATCAATTCCAAACCCGTATCCGCTGTGGTAAAAGAGTTTTTCGGTACCAGCCAACTGTCACAGTTCATGGATCAGACCAACCCGCTCTCAGAGGTCACCCACAAGCGGAGGTTGAGTGCTTTGGGCCCGGGCGGCCTAACCCGGGAAAGGGCCGGATTCGAGGTCAGAGACGTTCACCCCACACACTACGGCAGGATTTGCCCCATCGAGACCCCTGAAGGGCCCAACATCGGTCTCATTGTCTCCCTGAGCACCTATGCCACGGTCAATGATTTCGGATTCATCGAGACGCCGTATCGACATGTTGAAAACGGCGTTGCCACCACCGACATCGAGTTTCTTTCCGCCCTTGACGAAAAGGAGTTCCCCATCGCGCAGGCCAATGCACCGCTGGATAAGGACGGAAGATTCATCAGAGAGGAAGCCGCCGTAAGAATCGCGGGAGAAGCCTACAAGGTACCGATAGAAGACGTGAAATACATGGATGTGTCTCCGGATCAGCTGGTGAGTATTTCCGCTTCACTGATCCCCTTTCTCGAGCACGATGACGCCAACAGGGCGCTCATGGGGTCCAATATGCAGCGCCAGGCGGTCCCCCTTCTAAAGGCGGACGCGCCTCTGGTGGGTACCGGCATAGAACAGGTCGTCGCCCGTGATGCAGGCGTCTCCGTGGTGGCCAAGAGAGACGGTGTGATTGAGGATGTGGACGCATCGCGTATCGTTCTCAGGCTAAGCGAGACCGTCAACGACGATGAACCGGAGGTTGAAATATACAAACTGCTCAAGTTCAAGAAATCCAACCAGAGCAGCTGTTACACCCAAAAGCCCATCGTCAAAAAGGGAGATGTGGTAAAGAAGGGACAAATCATTGCGGATGGACCCGCGACACATCTTGGTGAACTGGCCCTGGGCAAGAACGTCATGGTCGCGTTCATGTCATGGGGCGGGTACAATTTTGAGGATTCGATTCTGATCAGCGAGCGTGTGGTCAAGGAGGACAGCTACACCTCCATACACATTGAGGAATTCGAGGTGGTCTCCAGGGATACCAAACTGGGGAAAGAAGAAATCACCCGGGATATTCCCAATGTCGGGGAAGAGGCCCTCAAGAATCTGGACGAAAGCGGCATCATCGTGATCGGAGCGGAAATTCAACCGGGTGATATCCTCGTAGGAAAAATAACCCCCAAAGGAGAAACGCAACTCTCCCCGGAAGAAAAATTGTTGCGGGCCATATTCGGAGATAAGGCCGGCGATGTAAAGGATACGTCTTTAAGGGTTCCGCCGGGTGTCAACGGGATCGTTATCGATGCCAAGGTTTTCTCCAGGGCAGGCATTGACAAAGATGAAAGGAGTCTCGCTATTGAGGAGGAAGAAACCCGAAAACTCAAGAAGGACCTCGAGGACGAAACCCAGATTCTCATCACCAGCGCAAAAGACAAGCTGATTGCCCTTCTGGAGGGGAAGAAACTGAAGACCGACCTTCACGGTCAGGACAAAGGATCCAAAGGCCCGATTTTAAAGGCCGGAAAGCCCATCACACGACAACACATAGAGGAGACACCCATCGAGCGGTGGAAAGGCGCGGATCTCGATGAATCCATGGATGTGATTGAGCGAATCGAGTCCATCGTGGACAACTGCCTGTCCAAGATAGACCTCATTACGCGCACATGTGAAGAGAAAATCGAGGCCTTCGGTCAGGGAGATGAACTGGCCCCCGGTGTGATTAAAATGGTCAAGGTGTATGTGGCGGTGAAGCGTAAATTGTCGGTCGGGGACAAGATGGCGGGCCGGCATGGAAACAAAGGCGTCTTGTCGAGGATTTTGCCGGTGGAAGACATGCCCTATTTTGCCGACGGCACCCCGGTCGATGTCGTCTTGAATCCTTTGGGCGTCCCGTCGAGAATGAACGTGGGCCAGGTTTTGGAAACGCATCTGGGCTGGGCCTCCTATGAACTGGGGCGGCAGATCAGCGCCCTGGTGGAAAAGATGCAGGACACCAAGGTGCTCAAAAACCGGTTTAAGAACCTTTTTACCGAGAAAGAATACGCAGAATACTTTGAAAATACGTCCGATGAAGAACTGACCCGGGAAGCGCAGTTGATGAAAAACGGGCTCCCCATGGCCACACCCGTCTTCGACGGGGCGGTGGAGGAGGAAATCAAGGCGTGTCTCCAGGAAGCCGGTCTCCCGGCCACAGGCCAGGCCACCCTCTATGACGGTCGAACAGGGGAACCCTTTGATCAGCAGGTAACCGTCGGCATGATGTATATCATGAAACTCCATCACCTTGTGGACGACAAGCTCCATGCACGGTCCATCGGTCCCTATTCCTTGGTTACGCAACAGCCATTGGGTGGAAAGGCTCAGTTTGGCGGTCAGAGACTGGGCGAGATGGAAGTGTGGGCCATGGAGGCATATGGGGCCGCTTACACCCTCCAGGAATTCCTGACCGTTAAATCGGATGATGTGGCAGGAAGAACCCGGATGTACGAAAGGATCGTAAAAGGAAACAATGTCCTCGAGGCCGGAATCCCGGAATCCTTCAAGGTTCTGATGAAGGAACTCCAGAGCCTCGGCCTTGAAATCGAACTGTTCGAAGATACCCAACTTTAATTTTGGGTTTTAATTTTTGGGATAAACGTTCTTGATTGTCGATTGGGCATGAATCATCCATATTTCCTGGGAAACAACGATCGTCAATCGAAATTATGGAAGGGAGAATAAAGGTGGAAGAATTATACAATTTCTTTGCCAAACCGAAAGACCCATCCAGTTTTAATGCGGTAAGAATATCCTTGGCCTCGCCCGAGAAAATCAGAGAGTGGTCCCACGGGGAGGTCAAAAAACCCGAGACCATCAACTACCGGACATTTAAACCGGAACGGGAAGGCCTGTTTTGCTCCCGCATCTTCGGCCCCATAAAGGACTACGAATGCAACTGCGGCAAGTACAAGCGCATGAAGCATAGGGGAATCGTGTGTGAGAAGTGCGGTGTGGAAGTGATTCAAAGCAAGGTCCGCCGTGAAAGGATGGGCCATATTACGCTTGCGGCCCCCGTGGCGCACATCTGGTTTCTAAAGGCACTCCCTTCAAAGGTCGGCAACCTGCTCGATCTGACACTCAAGGAACTGGAGAGGGTCCTCTATTTCGAGGGACATATCATTATCGACCCCAAGGATACCCCGCTCATTAAGGGAACCGTACTGACCGATGAACAGCTGGAACAGGCCAGAGAGGATTATGGGGACCGCTTCCTTTCGGGTATCGGTGCAGAGGCCATAGAGCGGATGTTAAAAGAACTCAATCTGGACGAACTCTCAGAGAGTCTCAGGATTGAGATGTCGAGCACCAAATCGGAAGCCAAGCGAAAGAAACTGGGAAAGCGGCTGAAAATCATCAACGCATTTCGGGAATCAAAAAAC
>JARRPY010000279.1:0-4403 GCA_037382425.1 Deltaproteobacteria bacterium | reverse complement strand
GATTAAGATCGCGCGATTGGATTTTACGAAACTGTTTTGGGGCTTTTTTTGGTTGAGCGTCCCCAAAAAACAACGGAAGACAAAAGGAGGGTTACATCATGTTATTTCGAAGACAATCTTCATGGCCATCCTATGGGTGGGTGAATCCGTTTCAGGCACTGGATCGGTTAAGCAGAGAAATCGACTCGCTTGCAGGACGGCAGGGAAGCACGTTTGCCGGAATGCCTTTAGCAGGGGTTTTCCCTTTGACCAACGTGACGGAGGATAAAGACAATTATTATGTCCGTGCGGAACTTCCCGGTTTGAAGGCGGATGAGCTGGATATTTCAGTCACCGGGGACAGCCTTTCCATTTCGGGTGAGAGGAAGCTTCCTGTGGAAGATCAGAATGCACAATATCACCGCAGGGAACGAGAAGCCGGACGATTCAACCGGATGATTTCACTGCCCGGTCAGCTGGATCCCGACAAGGTAAAGGCCAGTTGCACCGACGGCGTGCTCACGGTGACCCTGCCGAAAGCCGAGGCGTCTAAACCAAGACAGATCAGCGTCAAGGCATCTTAAGTGAAAGGAGGGATGTAAGATGACGGAAAAGGAAAGCAAAGCGCTGCAGGCCAGAGAAAAAGCGGAAGTCTCCACACCGGCGGAACAGACCCGGCCGGGCCTGGTCTTCATGCCGTCCGTAGATATTTATGAGACCGATAAGGAAATGATGCTACTGGCGGACATGCCCGGAGTCAAAGCGGATGATCTCAACATCGACCTCGACGAGAACGTATTGACTCTGGACGGCGATGTACAGGCGCCGGAAGGGGCAGACGAAGCCGATGTGTTGAGGGAGTTTCGTACCGGGAAATATCAAAGACAGTTTACCTTGTCTCAGGTCATTGACCAGGCCAAAATCGAGGCTGAATTGAAGGACGGTGTCCTTCGATTGAGACTGCCCAAGGTAGAGGCGGCAACACCCAGGAAGATTGCAGTGAAGGGCTCCTGATGGCCCTGCGGGTATCACAAGCGTGTTGGATTAAGCCTTGCCTAAAACCCTTACCCCTTAAATTTCTCGGAGCGGCCGTTGGATCCATTTGGCCGGATTCGTTGCGACGGTCGCTCTGAGATTACATTGTGGATTCTGCATTTTCCATTATCCATATTCCGCCTGATATAACGACAGCATGACCGCGGCAAACCCCAGAATCATGGGTCCGTAAAGTATCCCGGCGATGCCGAAGTAGCCGACGCCTCCGATAATGGCCAAAAAAACATAAAAAGGAGACATGCCGCCTTCCCCCCGCATGAGAAAGGGTCGGAGAAAATTGTCGATGGAGCCCACCACCACGATGCACCACAGGGCGAGGAAGACCCCGGATTTCCAGTGGCCCACGAGACAGAGATACCCCACTGCAGGCACCCATATCAGCGCAGTTCCCACCACGGGTATGAGCGATGCAAATCCTATCAGCGACCCCCAGAAAAGTCCCGGAATCCCCGCGATGGCCAGCCCGATCCCGCCCGCGATTCCTTGAAGAAGGGCCGTGAGGAAACTGCCCAGGAGAGCGGAGCGGGCGACCGCCTTCACTTTCCCGATGATATGTTCCTCCTGTTCCTCATGAAGGGGAGAGAGGCGCCTTATGGTCTGGACCAGGTCTTCGCCGTCTCGGATAAAATAGAAGGTGAGGAAAATGGTCACCATAAAATGAAAGACCAGCCCCGCTGCGCCCTGAATGAGGCTCGATCCTTGGCTGAGGAGAAAGGAGCCGAAATTCTTGCTGAGTTTGACCAAGGCGGAACGAAGATCTGTGTTTGACATATCCAGGGAACCGAAATGCTCACGTGCCCACGTCAATGATTCGTCTACCCAAGGATGTTTCATCAGCTTTTGTAGGTTGTCTCCCGCAACCCACTCATTGATGCGATCCAGTGAATCCACCGACTGTTTGATTAGGGCAGAGGCAAAGAAGAAGATGGGTATGAGGATGAGAAAGACAATCGCGGTGGTGCCGATAAAAGCCACCAGGTTGTTCCGATCTCCCATCATTCGTCTGAACAACCGCTTCACAGGAGAAAACAGGGCGGCCAGAAGCACGGCCAGGATGATGGCGTGGGTGAAGGGCTTCAGAATCAGATAGGCCAGGTATAACGAGAAGAAAATAAGACCCCACAGAAAGGGTCTATACGGGCTCCAGGGTAGGTCTCCATTTTTGGCCACGGCGTCTTATCCCTCCCAAACATGAATTTACGCTATTTCGGCTGCCAGATCAATTGGGTTAACCAGCCGCCGACACCCACCTGGTATGGATATAGGCCATAATTTTCTGTGCGGATTCCCGCGGATTCGATTGAAGGGTGGGGATCTCGAGTTCGGGACGTTCAGGCGCTTCATAGGGGGTGGTGATACCCGGCATTTTACCCTTCAACTGACCGGTACGGGCCTTAAAATAAAGATTCGTCTCCACCGGACCGGCATCCCGCGAGGCCTCTCGCTCCTGACAGACCGCTAAAGGGCAATCGAGATAGATCTCTGCGAACTCGGCCATGCGCTGCCGGGCCAGATCTCGAAAAGCCTGTCGGTTGCCGGTGGCGTCGATCAGGACGTTCCGGTCCCCCTCCCGGATCAGCCATTCGGCCATGAGGACCAGCGCACGGTAGACCAGTTCTCTCTCCTCGTCCGTATATTTGGGTTCGGGTGTCAGAAACTGTCGAATCCGGTCCAGATTTAAGGTCAGCAGGTCCACATGGGCGGCAGCAGCCATTTTGTCCAGCTCCCGGGCCACTGCGGTCTTGCCCGAACCCGGAAGCCCGGTAATCCACAGACAGAAGTTCATGGGCCCTCCAGGTAGTTGGGGATTTGGTCGATCTCGAACCTGGGTATTCCCAGGACCGCACGGCCAAACCGAAAAAGGGTTTCTTTGGTTTCGAGTGTATCGTCCGGATAAAAGCGTGGGTTGGCCACCACCAGGATTCTGAACGCAAAGAATGGCTGAACGATACTAAAGATGTCCCAATCGGCGGTCGAATGAAGATAGACATCAAAAAACAGTCGAAACAACTCCTCGAACGGCCCTTCGAATCGGGACGTTTGCTTCACGGCGTAGTGAAGGTAATTGATACTCAGACAGGCCACATCATCCGCCGCCTCGCCCCAGCTCCCCCTTGATCGGTCCAGGAGCGTGAAATCGTCTCCATTTACCCGGATGTTTCCAGGATGATAATCGCCGTGCACCCGGCATAATCGTTCGTGACGGTTCCTGATTTTGCCCCACCAGGGCATACACGATGTGGCATAGCTCACCAGTTCGTCGTCGGTGGCGAAGTCCACAGGGTCGTAGGCATCGATGATCCCCATGATGCACTCCCCGTGGCCGATGAGATCCCGTATTCGTCTCTTGTATAAGATCGGCGCATCGGGTTCGGTGTACTTGACGGAATGGATGTCTGAAAGAAAATGAGCCAGCATCTTGGTGCGTTCCCTGTCTGACGCGTCGAGTTCTCCTCGTTTTAGGATATCATCGAGGGTCCTGAAGTAAGAGACGCCGGCGGCCTCTTCCATGAAGATGTAGAACTCCTTGGCCTTTCCCAGAGGGATGAGTCCTCCTGGCGCGTCGCCCACCACGTCTACGGCGTGAATGTGTTTGGGCATGTCGTTATAGTTGGCATTGGCCAGGAGCAGGACCTGGGCCCGGTCCGCAAAATGATCGTGACCGAACCGGGAGGGAAAGAGCGTCTTCATAATCAGGCGTTTCTCCCCGCCAGGCGTCATGAAGCGGATGCGGTACGCGGTGCCGTGGATCCCCTCGCCGAGGGGGTCCATCTCCAAGAGTCTCGCACCAGGTGCCACATGTTGATCCAGGTATGCGGCAACCTTTTTTTCGATATCCATTGGTTGGTCCCTTTCAGTCGTTTGAAAACGTTTTTTACCATCATTTTCCGCTCTAACGATCATCATATCCTTCCAATAGGCGTGAAATCAAGACCTGCGCTTTCGGGCTGGCGAGAAAAATGGAATGAAAGCGGGCCGTTTCGCCCTGAGCAAGAGACAGTATTGCATGGGCGCTCGAAAATTGATACAAACGTCAGGGCCTTCTTGCATTCTCAATTGGATGGAGGTTTTTCGTGGAACCTTCTCAAACACACGGACACATTGGCGTGAAGAAGTATATGCATTCACTGATCGATGCAGCCATGGTGAACACCATTCGGGCCACTGGAAAGACCCGTGAGGCCCTTCCAGAGCGGAGACCCATCCTCGATGATCACCACCTTCCTTATGACCGGCCGGCGGAAAATGTGGTGATATCCGGGTGCCAGGTTCTGCCGACCATGCCCCACCTTTTGGATCCGCTATCCCGTATTTTCAACCAAAAGGGGCTGTCCCATACCTTCCTCTCCAAAGAGTATTGCTGTGGC
>JARRPY010000278.1:0-4431 GCA_037382425.1 Deltaproteobacteria bacterium | reverse complement strand
TTGTGCAATCGTCAACAAAATTTTAGAAGCCATCTCAAAAAAAGTCTTTTCGCCCGATATCGGCGTTTAGCCATCGTATCAAGTCCTCGACATACGTAAGTGTGCGTGTCGAAGATCCCGTCAACAGACGGGGTGGGTTGATCCTCGGCCCCGTCTTGATCTCGACCGAAAATCCTAATTTTGGGATAGCTTCTAATTATATTCGTAAAATTGCACGATGATTTTGCTTGATGCAAACAGATGGTCGTTCACAATCCTTAAGTTCAGCATCGGCCCATTGGATTTTACGCCGGGATTCAGGTCATATCTTGACATCGTAAATTTGAAGTGTTAATCATTTTATTATTAGAAGCCATCTCAAAATCAGGATTTTCGGCTGGGATCAAGGCGAGACCGAGGATCAGCCCGCAGGCATACTCAAGTATGTCGAGGACTTGAGACGAGGACTTAACGCCGATATCGGACGAAAAGACTTTTTTGAGATGGCTTCTAGCTGGGTTATCGTCGGGGCGTGGCGCAGTCTGGAAGCGCACTTGAATGGGGTTCAAGGGGTCGGAGGTTCAAATCCTCTCGCCCCGACCAGAAAATCCGGCTAAATCAAGAAAATCAGTAATACAGCTTGCCCGCTTTCCTAAAGCGAGTGTTTATCAATTCAATCCATATACTTGCTATGCTTTCAAACGACGAGTTCTTATCTTCCAGCTGCTCTCAAAAAGCGAGTACTCATCCATAAAAAAACGAGACCTTTGAAAAATGCTCATTTTTGTTCAAGTTTAAGGAAGGCGAAAATTTTAACCACAAGAATATATTGAGTATTTTGAGGATTAAAATTTGAGCGTGACCCCAGAGAAATGGGCTTCGCATTTCACGGGGCAGGCGCAGAAACTTGTCCGCCTCCGGCGGATTGGGCAAAAAGCGGCGTTTTGCAAAGGTCTCAAAACGGGAAAAAGCCCGGGACCCATCATCATTTCCTAAATCCGGCAAATTCGAGATGGGGGCCGTCCCGGAAGGGGGTTGATCGCATGACGTTAAAAATCGGAGAGATACACACAAAGGGTGCGACGGTTACGCCCAGCGTATGTCCATACTGCTCTGTGGGTTGCGCCACCATAATCCACACTAAAAAAGGAAGGATTGTGAACATCGAGGGCGATCCGGCAAGCCCTCACAATGAAGGGTCGCTGTGCCCGAAAGGTGCGGCGATTTATCAACTGCACGTCAATCCGAATCGGGAGACCCGGGTGCTCCACAGGAAGCCGGGTGCGCGAAAGTGGGAGGAAGTCGAGCTGGAGTGGGCGATGGACCGCGTGGCAGAACTGGTCAAAAAGACCCGTGACGAGACGTTTGTCGAGCGTCTTTCGGACGGGTCGCTGGTCAACCACACGCTGGGTATTTTTGCCCTCGGGGGTGCGACCCTGGACAATGAATGGAATCACCTTCAACAGAAACTGATGCGTGGCCTGGGAGTTGTGGCCATTGAAAACCAGGCCCGCATCTGACACAGCTCCAGTGTTCCCGGTCTGGGGACGCGTCTCGGCCGCGGTGCCGCCACCCTTTATCCCCGCAACCTGGAGTATTCGGACTGCATCGTTATCCAGGGATCCAACATGGCCGAGTGCCACCCCGTGGCCTTCCGCTGGCCCATGAAGGCCAAGCTGAAGGGCGCAAAGCTCATCCATGTGGACCCGCGATTCACCCGAACCAGTGCAATGACGAATATATATGCACCCCTTCGCGCAGGATCGGACATCGCGTTTTTGGGCGGGCTCATCTGCTTTGTGACCAATGATGAACGTTGGAACAAAGACCCTTTTTTCCGCGACTATCTGGTGAATTATACCAATGCCGCGACACTCGTGCGGGAAGACTTCAAAGACACCGAGGATCTGGACGGGCTTTTCTCGGGATTGTTGCATCACGCCGATGCAAAGGCTGAGTGGCCTTTCAACGGAACCACCTGTCAGTATGAAACGTCCACATGGCAATACGCTCGCAGCGGACATCCCGATGAAACGGAAAGTTCCCACCGGGCTGATCGGGATGAAACACTGCAACACCCGCGCACGGTTTTCCAGGTGGTAAAACGCCACTTTAGCCGCTATACTCCCGAGATGGTGGAAAAGGTTACAGGGTGTCCAAAGGAGACCTTTCTCGAGGTCGCCCGAACGGTCCTTGAAAACTCGGGCCGTGACCGGACCACGGCCTGGGCTTATGCGGTGGGGTGGACACATCACACATACGGGCCGCAGATTATCGGCTGCTGTGCATTGCTGCAGCTTCTTCTCGGCAACATCGGACGGCCCGGCGGCGGTGTGCTGGCACTTCGGGGTCATGCTTCCATCCAGGGGTCCACCGATGTTCCGACCCTGTATCACAGCATTCACGGGTACATGCCCGCGCCGTCCGCCCTCAAGAACCATGGCTCGCTGAATGACTATCTGGCGATGCAAACACCTGCCACGGGTTATTGGGCGAACATGCCCAAATTTCTGGTATCGTATCTTAAATCCATGTACGGAGACAAGGCGTTGCCCGAGAACGACTTTGGTTATGACTGGCATCCGAAGATCATCGGCGACCACTCGCACATGCCCATGTTTGTGGCGATGGGAGAAGGGCGTGTCAAGGGAATGCTCTGCATCGGTCAGAATCCGGCAATTTCAATCAACGCCCGGTTGCAGCGGAGAGGCATGCGGAATCTAGAGTGGCTTGTGGTCAAGGACAACTTCATCACTGAGACGGCGTCTTTTTGGAGCAAATCGCCGGAGGTGACCAGCGGTGAAGTCAAACCCGAAGACATCCAGACGGAAGTATTTTTCTTCCCGACCTCGCAGGTAGCTGAGTGTGAAGGGAGCTTCACCAATACGCAACGCATGCTGCAGTGGCATTCCAGAGCGCTGACCCCGCCGGGGAAGTGCCGTTCGGATCTTTGGTTTACCTATCAGCTTGGGCTGCGGTTGAAAAGAATGTACCAGGACAGCAGCCGCCCGCAGGATCAGGGAATCCGAAACCTGGTGTGGCGCTATGAGCCGAACGAACCGCCAAAGGACCAGGGAGAACCGGACGCCGAGAAGGTTCTCAAAGAAATCAACGGATACAGCACCCAAAACCTGGAGCACCACCTCAAGGGCAGCGCTGAATTGAAGGATGACGGATCGACGACTTGTGCCTCATGGATTTACTGCGGCGTCTATCCGGCGCCCCATGAGAATCTTGCCAAGCGAAGGCTGCCGGATCCGCCCGGGACCATGGGCGCTCACTTGAACTGGGGCTGGGCATGGCCGGCGAATCGACGGGTTTTGTACAACCGCGCATCTGCGGATCCGAAAGGGCGCCCGTGGAGCGAACGCAAGAAATGGGTGTGGTGGGAAAACGGAAAATGGAAAGGGATGGACGTGCCCGATTTTCCGGTTGACAAACCGCCTGATGCTCCCGGAGACCTGAGCCAAAAGGGAATCGATGCCCATTCGGGCAGCGCTCCGTTCATCATGAAACCCGATGGAATGGGGTGGCTTTTCGTCCCGGCCGGCCTTGTGGACGGACCTTTGCCGACGCACTACGAGCCGGCGGAATCGCCGATAAAGAACCCTGTCTACGGACAGCAGACCAATCCTGTTTTAAAATACTGGCACCGAAAGGACAACCCTCTTGCTGCTGTTCTTGACGATCGCTATCCTTACGTGATCACGACCTATCGCCTTACGGAGCATTACCTTGCCGGCGCCATGAGCCGATGGAATCCATGGCTCGCGGAACTCATGCCCGAACTGTTCATTGAAATGAGCCCTGAGCTTGCCAGGGAAAAGAAAATCCGGAGCAAAGATTGGGTCACCATTACGACGGCAAGGGGCCGTATAAGGGCCAGGGCGCTGGTGACATCACGCCTGCGCCCCCTCAGAATCGGAGAAAGAATCATTCACCAGGTGGGCATGCCCTGGCACTGGGGCTGGCAGGGACTCGTGACCGGAGATGCGGTCAATGAACTCACGCCGATGGTCGGCGACCCCAATGTGAGCATTCACGAAGCCAAGGCCTTTTTGTGCAATGTGGAGAAGACATTATGATGCAGCACACCACGCGACAACGTTTGGGTTTTTTTACGGACACAACGATATGTATCGGCTGCAAAGCTTGCGAGGTGGCCTGCAAACATTGGAACAGGCTTCACACGGCCGACGACAGGTTCACGGAAATGACCGGCAACAGCTATGATAATACCCGGCAATTGGATAACGCCCACTGGCGTCATGTCAAATTCATCTAACAATACAGTTAAGACCGCAGCAAAAGCCGGTGGCTCATGATGAGAGACGTATGCAAACATTGTGTGATCGCTGCCTGCCTTAAGGCCTGTCCCACAGGCGCCATTGTCCGTACCGAGTTCGATACCGTGGTGATCCAGCCGGACGTATGCAAAGGGATGAAACTCTG
>JARRPY010000277.1:0-4435 GCA_037382425.1 Deltaproteobacteria bacterium | reverse complement strand
GAACGGGACCATTCCGATGCCCCATAAACCTTGGCACGGGGTGCACTGGCCGGAGGGAGTTTATCACGAGATTCAGGGATACGAAAAACCCCTTTTCTCTATTCTGGATGACACGGCTCAGACATACCCGCAACACGTGTAGACCCTCTATAACGGCGCGAAGCGGTCCTTCAGCCAGGCCAGAGATACAACGGATCCAATCGCCTGTTTCCTTTCGGCCCGCTGCATCGAGAAAGGGAATCGGGTGGCCATCATCCTGGCGAATCTTCCCATTTATCCCCCCATCTATTTCGGTATTCTCAAAGCGGGTTGCGTTTGCGTAACCGTCAAGTGATGAAGGGGTACTGGAATCGTCCGGCTGAAAACAAAGACGCGTTTCGCATGATCGACGGCAAACGCTTTTTTCTAAGCGGTGATATCGGCCACATGGATGAGGACGGCTATTTTCATATCACCGAACGCAAGAAGGATATGATCATCGTGGGCGGATTTGACGTCTACCCCATGGAAGTGGAGCAGGTTCTCTCAAGCCATGCAAAGGTCGCATCGGCAGGCGTCATCGGCCTTGCCGATCCCAAGACCGGTGAGCGGATCGAGGCCTTTATCCAGCCCAAGCCCGGAGCGCACCCCACAGAGGCCGAACTATTGGCGTTCTGCAAGGGGCAAATGGCCCCCTATAAGCGCCCCAGATACGTCGAGTTCAGAGACGACATCCCCACCTCCATGATGGGGAAGGTTCTTCGCCGCGTTCTCAGGGAAGAAGCCCTCAAAAAGGATTCGTCATCCGGAGGTCATTGAAAAGGGATCAATCCAACTTCCACCGCTTGTGCCCCCATATCCAGTACTGGGGATCCTCGCGGATGTACGCCTCAATGGCCGCCATGCATGCCTGCGTCAAATCATGGATGTCTTTTCGACGGTTACCGCTCGGTTGAAAGACAATCTCGGGACCGAAGACCAGCTTGCATCTCCCGCGTTTGAGCGGATAACACCTCGCAAGAATGAGCGGGGCGTTTGTTTCCAGGTGAAGCTCCGCTAAAAGGGGTGTGGTAGCTGCCTTGCGACCGAAAAAGTCAACCAGAATTCCTCCCTCATGAACCGGCACCTTTTGGTCTAAGAGGGTGGCAATGACGCCCCCGTTTTTTAAAACCGAGGCCATCTTTTTCGACGCCCCATTGGTGTGGATCACCCGGTTTCCGGTCTCACACCGGTAATCGTTTATGACCTTGTCCAAATAGGCATTTTTTAAGCGCTTGGCCACAAAGTGGGCGTTGATATTCAGATAGCCCACCGCGTTGGCCATGATTTCCCAGTTCCCGTAATGGGCGGGGAGAATGACGGCGCCTCTATTCCGGGAAAGGGCTTCCCGGATCAGGTCCAAACCGGTGACATCCACCACACGTCGGAAAACCGCCTCATTCATGCGCCGGACACCCCACCCCAACTCCACCACGGAGGCCCCTGTGTTTTTGAAGGATTCCCTGGCGATCCGGATCTTTTCCCGATGGGTCTTTTTGGGGCCGAAGGCATGCTCGATATTGCCCAAGGCCACCCGTCTTCGGGTATGCCAGAGCCGGTATCCCACACCGCCGAACCATCTGCCCGTCTTGACCATAACTTTTCTGGGCAGGAGGGATACCAGGAAGGAAATCGTCAGGAAGATCCGGAATTCCAACCGGTGCCGTTTTGGTCTATGGCCTTGAAATGCGTCTCCTCTCTCCATCCTTGCTTCCCACCCTACCCCTTCAGGCCATATTTCTTGAGCTTGTATCTGAGCATCCGTTCGGATATGCCTAAGTTCTCTGCGGCCCGGGTCTGGTGTCCTCCGCTTCTGTCCAACGCCGTCTGGATCATTTCCTTCTCCAGGCCCTCCACCGCTTCTTTCAGATTCCCGGGGGACCTGCCCCCGTTATCCGAGGGGGTTACCTCCTTGCCGAAGGGTAAATCGTCCGGCGTTATCATGGTACCCCTGGCAATGACCACGGCCCGCTCCAGGATGTTCTCCAGTTCCCGCACGTTGCCGGGATAGTCATACTTGTACAGTAGATCCCGCGCCTCGGGCAGAACCCCCTCCAACGCCTTCCCGTTTTCGCGGGCGAAGCAGGCCAAAAAATGGTCTATGAGGGGGGAGAGGTCCTCCTTTCGCGCCCTGAGCGGCGATATGGTGATCGGAACCACGTTCAACCGGTAGTAGAGATCTTCCCTGAAGGCCCCCGCTTCGATCTGTTTTTTTAAGTCCCGGTTGGTGGCGCTGATCACCCGGACATCGGAGTTGAGAACCGTGTTTCCGCCGAGGCGCTGAAATTCCTTTTCCTGAAGAAATCGAAGCAGTTTCACTTGAACAGATAACGACAATTCACCGATCTCGTCCAGGAAAAGGGTCCCCTCGTCCGCGGCCTCAAACCGGCCCGTCCGTCGCTGGGAGGCCCCGGTAAAGGCCCCCTTTTCATGCCCGAACAGCTCGCTCTCCAGCAGACTTTCGGGAAGGGCTGCGCAGTTCACCACGATCAGGGATCGATTTGAACGCGGGCTCAGGGTGTGAATCAGCCTGGCCAGCAATTCCTTTCCGGTACCGCTCTCTCCCTGAATCAGAACGGACGCACGACTCTCGGCCACTCTTCCGGCCAGATTAATCACTGCCTCCATGGCCCGGCTTTTATAGATGATCTGCTCCGAAGTGACGGCCTTCTGGTCCAATGCATCCTTGAGCATCCGGTTTTCCCTGACGAGGATCCGCCGCTCCCGTATGCGCTCGACCAGAATCCGGACTTCCTCCAGTTCGATGGGTTTGGTGATATAGTCTTCTGCACCCCTCTTCATGGCCTCCACCGCACGTTCCACAGTCCCATAAGCGGTCATCATGATGGCATCCGTCTCAGGATTGATCTGTTTCACTCGCGATAAGAGTTCCATACCGTCCATACCGGGCATCTTGTAATCGATGAAAAGGAGATCAACGTACCCGTTTTCCACCTGCTTGAGCGCGGCCCGGCCATCTGCCGCCTCCATCACCTCATACCCGGCTTCCCGCAGGAAATCCCTCAGCATCTCCCGCTGGGACCGCCCGTCTTCCACGATTAAAATTTTTAAGGTTTGCACGGTATCACTTCTCGTTGCTGGGTACCGGTTACTGGTTGCTTGTTACTGGTCGAAGCGAAGATCCCGCCCCGGCGGAGAAACCTATTCGATGCGGGCCAGCGGGAGCCGGATGATAACCGTCGTTCCCTTATCCGGTTCACTCATGACACGGATCTCCCCGCCATGTCCCCGGATAATCTCGTTCGCCAATGGAAGGCCCAGGCCCAATCCCTTCTCTTTGGTGGTATAATCCGGATTGAACATCCGATCCATTTCTTCGGGACCCAGCCCCTTTCCGTTATCCCTGACGCCGATCCTCACCCAGTCTTTCGATTCCTGCTCTACGGACAGTGTGACAATGCCCTCATCGGATATGGATTCCACCGCGTTCTTGACGATATTCATTATGGCCTGTGTCATCCGGTCCACGTCCATTGACACCAAGAGAGGCCCGTCCTCCCAATCACAGATCATCCGAACCCCCCTGGACAGGCTCTCTTCTCTTAAGAGCAACGCCATCTGATCCATGAGCGCCTTGATATCATGGGGACGATATGCCGTCGTCCGTACTCTTGAGAGGCTCAGAAAATCATCAATGATCTGATCCAGCCGCCGAATCTCATTTCGAATGACACCGCTCAACTGATCCACATTCTTCTCACTCAGCCGCTGGCTCGCCATGCCGATGGCGTTCAAAGGATTCCGGATCTCGTGGGCCACCCCCGCGGCCATTCGCCCCATTGCGGAGAGTCGCCGGGCCTGGTTCAACCGGTCTTCCACCTCTCGCATCCGCTTCAAATGCCGGTTCTGATTTTTGTAGAGCAGCCACATGGAGAGAAGTGTGATCACCCCCATGAAAGACATCCACAGAATGCCTCGTCCCTTCTCCTTTGAGAGCATGGCTTCGGCGCTCTCCCGCGAGAGCCCGACCCGCACAACACCGGATAAACCCTTTTGAAACCGGATGGGTGCGCTGATCTCCAGTAACTTCTCTTCTCCCAACTGCACTTTCCGACTTTCGATCCCTTCAGGCCGAAAGCCCTCATGATCCGGCGCAATGATATCTGCGCCGTCCTCAGGCGTGCGCCCCATACTGCCGAGTCGTCTCCCTTTTTCGTCCGTCACCATCAGGAAACCGGTCTCTCCGCCCAGTCCCACCTCGTCAATGGCCTGTTGGACAGCCGTCTTCAGCCTCCAGAAAAGAGATGCGTCCGGATCCAGTGCCACAAGGACGCTCCCCTCTCTCCATTTTGTTCGAATGGCCATCCACTCCGTATTTTGTCTGTCTTCAGGCCCCCTGCCCCCGCCGAATAGATCAATCAATACCCGCGGCTCCGGTGATTCAGGGGGAGACGCG
>JARRPY010000276.1:0-4436 GCA_037382425.1 Deltaproteobacteria bacterium | reverse complement strand
GTGCTCCCACACCGGGGACACCGGCTCTTCTGCCCGTGCCCGGTAGTCACATCACGCAGCAACAGGTCACAATCCGGGCAGGCGATGAGGCCTTCAGGCGATGCGGCGTCAAATTTGGGAAGGGCGTCTTCTTGCGAGCTCATTCATTTATTCTCCCGCAGAGACGCATAAATGCAGCCATTAGCTGTTAGCGATTAAGCGTTAGCAAAAGGACAAAAAGCATGGAACGAATAAGCTAACACCTAACGCCTAATAGCTGCTTTTTCTATCAACAAATCTGTTCTCTGCGCCTCCGCGCCTCCGCGGGATGCCAAAATTTATTCGTTCGAGGCCGCCATGTGCTTGTACATCTCATAGCGGTCCTTCATATCTTCTTCGGCCTTTTCAAACAGCCTATCGGCGTTCTCCGGGAAGGTCCGGGTGAGACTGGAGTAGCGAACCTCGCCCATGAGAAATTCCTTGAAATCCCCTTTGGGTTCCTTGGAATCGAGAATGAAGGGATTTTTGCCTTCTTCCTTGAGCCTCGGATCGTACCGGTAGAGCACCCAGTATCCGGCCTCCACGGCCCGTTTTTCTTCCTCCTGGCTCAGACCCATGTTGATGCCGTGATTGATGCAGGGGGCGTATGCGATGATCAGGGAGGGGCCTTTATAACTCTCCGCCTCCACCACGGCTTTCATTAACTGGTTCTTGTTGCCCCCCATGGCCACGGCGGCCACGTAGACGTATCCATAGGTCATGGCCATCCGGCCCAGGTCCTTTTTCCGGGTCGGTTTTCCGCTGGCGGCAAACTTGGCCACCGCGCCGGTGGGCGTCGCCTTGGAGGATTGCCCGCCGGTATTGGAATAGACCTCGGTGTCCAGCACCAGGATGTTGACGTCATGCCCGCTGGCGATAACGTGGTCCAATCCCCCGTAGCCGATATCATAGGCCCAGCCGTCTCCGCCGATGATCCAGACGGATCGCTTGATGAGAAGATCGCTCAGCTCCAGGATGTCGAAAAGCAACGGGCTGACCCCTTGCTCGGCTCCCAGGATCTCGGATTCCAGGGCCTCCTTGACCTGTTGCGCCGATTCCTTGGATTTTTCCGCATCGTCCTTGTTCTCCAGCCATCCCGAAAAGGCCTCCTTGAGGGGCTTGGATAGGTTGTTCGATTCCATGACCTCTCGAATCAAATCGGCCAGTTTTTCCCGTCGCTGGGTCACGGCCAGTTCCATGCCGAAGCCGTATTCCGCGTTGTCCTCAAAAAGGGAGTTGGCCCAGGCCGGCCCTTTTCCCTCGTCATTGACCGTATAGGGGCACACCGGAGCGGAGCCGCCGTATATGGAGGAGCACCCGGTGGCATTGGCAATGATCATCCGGTCTCCGAAGAGCTGGGTCACCAGCTTGACATAAGGGGTCTCGCCGCACCCCGGACAAGCTCCCGAAAACTCGAAGAGCGGTTTTCTGAACTGGCTCCCCTTGACCGATGTCATGGCCATGTACTGATCCGCCACCGGCAGTTTCGTAGAGAAGATGTGGTTCGGGACCTGGATGTCGGTCTGGGTGCCCAGGGGCTTCATGATGAGCGCCTTCTCCTTGGCCGGGCAGACATGGGCGCAGTTGCCGCAGCCGGTGCAGTCTAAGGGACTGACCTGAATGCGGAACCTGAGTCCCTTGAGTTCCTTGCCTTTGGCTTCCAGGGTGTCGAAGGTCTTGGGCGCGTCCTTGAGCGCGTCCTCGGTGGCCAGGACCGGCCGGATCACCGCATGGGGACACACGAAGGCGCACTGGTTACACTGGATGCAGTTGTCCGGCTGCCATTCGGGCACGTTGATGGCGATGCCCCGCTTCTCGTACTGAGTGGTGGCCGTGGGGAAAATCCCGTCCGGCGGCATCAGGCTGACCGGCAGTTTGTCGCCTTGCTGGGCCAGCATGGGGCGCATGACCTCGTGGACAAAGTCGGGTTCGTCCTGTTCCATGTAAGCGTCGTGTCCGGCCGTGGCCCATTTCTTGGGCACCTTGATCTTTTCAACGGCATCCACGGCCTTGTCCACGGCATCGATGTTCATCTGAACCACCTTGTCCCCTTTTTTGCCGTAGGTCTTCTTGATGGCGTCCTTCATATAATCGAACGCCTCCTCGGGCGGGATGACATTGGCGATCTTGAAAAAGGCCGCCTGCATGATCATGTTGATGCGCCCGCCCAGTCCCAGGCCCGCGGCAATCTTGACCGCGTCGATATTGTAAAAAGACAGATGTTTCTGGGCGATGGTGCGTTTCATGCGGTCGGGCAGTTCCTTTTCCATCTCCTTCACCGACCAGGGGGAGTTGAGGAGGAAGGCGCCCCCTTCCTTGATCCCTTCCAGGATGTCGTACTGATCCACAAAGGCGGGGTTGTGACAGGCGATGAAGTCCGCATAATTGAGGAGATAGGGCGACTGGATCTTGTGAGGGGAGAACCTCAGATGGGACATGGTGATCCCGCCCGACTTTTTGGCGTCGTAGGCAAAATAGGCCTGGGCATACATGTCCGTGTTTTCGCCGATGATTTTGATGGCGTTTTTGTTGGCGCCCACGGTTCCGTCCGCCCCGAGGCCCCAGAATTTACACCGCACCGTTCCTTCGGGCGAGGGATCGAATGTGTCGCTCACATCGAGTGAGGTGTGGGTCACGTCATCCACAATGCCCACGGTAAAGTGATTCTTGGGTACCCGGGAGCGCAGGTTGTCGAAGACGGCCTTGACCATGGGCGGGGTGAAATCCTTGCTCCCGAGCCCGTAACGGCCGCCCACCACCAGCATGTCTTCTCCCTGTTCCTGAAAGACCGTGCAGACGTCCTGGTACAACGGCTCTCCCAGGCTCCCCGGGGCCTTGGTCCTCTCCAGTACCGCAATGCTCTGGGCCGTGGCCGGCAGGGCCCTCAGGAAGTGGTCGGTGGAGAAAGGGTGATAGAGCCGGACCTTGATGAGTCCCACCCGTTCTCCGGATTGATTCAGGTAATTGACGGTTTCTTCGATGGTATCGCAGCTGGAGGTCGTGGAGACGATGACGCGTTCCGCCTCGGGATCGCCCACATAATCAAACAAATGATAGGTCCGGCCCGTGAGGGCGCTCACCTTGGCCATCTCTTCTTCCACCACGGTGGTGATGGCGTCGTAAAAGGGGTTCGACGCCTCGCGGTTCTGGAAGAAGATGTCCGGGTTCTGGGCCGTTCCTCTCAACTGGGGGTGGTCCGGATTCATGGACCGGTTTCTGAACTCGTCAATGGCATCCCAGTCCACCAGTTCGGCCATGTCCGCATAATCGATCATCTTGATTTTCTGAATTTCCTGAGAGGTCCTGAACCCGTCGAAGAAGTGGAGAAAGGGAAGCGACGTCCGAATGCTGGAGAGATGGGCCACCAGGGCCAGATCCATGACCTCCTGAACCGAGGCGGATGCCAGAAGGGAAAATCCGGTTTGACGGACGGCGTTGACATCCCCGTGATCGCCGAAAATGGAAAGGGCGTGCGAGGCGATGGCCCGGGCCGATACATGAAACACACAGGGCATCAACTCGCCGGCGATTTTGTACATGTTGGGGATCATGAGCAAGAGTCCCTGGGAGGCGGTAAACGTGGTGGACAGGGCCCCGCCTGAAAGGGCGCCGTGAACCGCCCCCGAAGCCCCGGCCTCGGACTGCATTTCAACCACCCTAAGGGCCTGGTTAAAGATGTTTTTCCGCCCGTGGGCGGCCCATTCGTCGGCATACTCCCCCATGCTGCTGGATGGGGTGATGGGGTAGATGGCCGCCACGTCACTCAAGGCATAGGCCACGTGGGCTGCTGCTTCGTTCCCTTCTATGGTCTTTTGTATTTCGCTCATGATATCCGATTCCTTTCTGACGCTTTCGTCACGCTGATGGATCTTTTTAGTGCTTTAAAAAGCCTGGTTGTGTTTTTCCGGAAATTGGGCTATCCAATTCCTGTTATTGCCCAAACAATAAGTCTAAGGAAACCATCTTGACGTTGTCAAGATATAATCCCAAGGGATTGAAATGAATAGAGAATATCCCAAGCACCCCATGGTCGGCGTGGCGGCCGTGGTTTTTGAAGGCGCGTCCGTCTGGCTGGCGCGTCGGGGCCGGGAACCGGGCATGGGGCTGTGGAGCCTTCCCGGCGGCCTGGTGGAGTTGGGAGAAAGCCATCTCGACGCCCTTGAGCGCGAGGTGCGCGAAGAACTGCGCATCGGTATTGAGGTCGGCGGCCTGGTGGGCGTCTTCGATAAGATCTTCCGGGACCCCCGTGACCGCATCCAATACCACTACGTGGTGGTGGACTACTGGGGTTGGATTACGGAGGGCCGTCCGACGCCGGCCTCGGATATCACCGAGGCGGTTCGGATCCCCCTCGCATCGCTCGACGAAATGGACGCGGATAAGGACTTGGTGAGGGCCGTTCGAATCGCGGAAAAGGC
>JARRPY010000275.1:0-4456 GCA_037382425.1 Deltaproteobacteria bacterium | reverse complement strand
CCCATCTTGTCCCACGTCCGATACATCATCCCGATTCGGGGAATGGAGGCGAGTTTGTTGCGGTGTCGTTCAAAAAAAGCCCAGTAGAGGGAGTTGAACGGGCAGGCCTTGGCCCCCGTTTTCTCCCTGAAATCATACGCACATTCCCCGCAGTAGTCGCTCATGGCGTGGATATACCGACCGGATGCCACATACGGCTTGGTGGCCACCTTTCCGCCGTCGGAAAACTGGCTCATGCCGCGTGTGTTGGGCAACTCGACCCACTGGACCGCATCAATGTAGACGCCGAGATACCAGGCATCCACCGCATCCGGATCGACACCCGCTAGAAGCGCAAAATTGCCCGTTACCATCAACCGCTGGATGTGATGGGCATAGGCCTGCGTGAGAGACTGATGAATGGCTTCGTGCATGCATTTCATGCGGGTTGCCCCGGTCCAATAATAATCGGGGAGGGGACCGTGGAGTTCGAAGAAGTTCATGGAGGCGAAGTCCGGCATCAGCATCCAATACATGCCCCGCATGTATTCCCGCCAGCCGAGAATCTGGCGGACAAAGCCCTCGATCTGTTCGATTCGGATCGCTTTGGTGTTGCGCTCCCAGACATGGATGGCCTCCCGAATGACCTCCATGGGATGGATCATCTTCGTGTTGAGAGCAAAAGAGAGTCGCGAGTGGAAGAGCGACCAGCTTTGTGCGGTCATGGCATCCTGATACGTGCCGAAGCACTTAAGCTGGCTGTTCACGAAATGCTGTAGCAGCTTCACCGCCTGAGGCCGGTTAATCGGCCAGATCAGCCTTTCCGGGTCTACATGGCCGAAGGTGCTGATGCCTTCGGTGCGAATCATGTGGACAATATCACTGACAGAGTTTTTGAAGAGGAGCGGTTTCGGGATAGCTGCCTTGCCGTCATAGGCATTTCGGTTCCGCTGATCGAAGTTCCATTTGCCCCCGAGCGGTTTGTGTTCATCATCCAGCAGAATTTGGTGTTGTTTTCGCATCATCCGGTAAAAGGGTTCCATCATGAAGCGCTTTTTTCCGTCAAAAAACCGCTCAAGATCCTGTCGGTTCGTCAAGAAGTGTTCAGTATCAACCGCTGCCGTTTTCACAGGGAGGCCATCGGCGAGTTCTCGAAGCTGCTGGTCCAGCCGGTATTCATCGGGCAGGAGATATTCGAACCGTGTGCACCGATGTTCCTTTATCAAAGCCTGAATATTGGCGGGAAGGGTCTGCCCATTGGCCGGGTTGTCCAGTTCGAGATAGACCACCCGGTGGCCCATTTTTTCGAGGCGCTCGGCAAAGGCCCGCATGGTCGCAAAGAATGCCGTCACCTTCTGGATGTGGTGTTTGACGTAGTCCGTCTCCTGACGGATTTCCATGAGCGCATAAAGGACATCTGGTTCCTTTCGCCGAAACCAGCTATGCTGTTCATTGAGTTGATCCCCGAGGATGAGACGGAGGGTCGTGGGGGGATGTTTCTTAGCGGCTTTTTTCATTCGATCAGATTAGTAGACCCAGTATGGCGAATACCACGTGCCCCATACCCCCCATGGGGCGCCGATGGGATACCAGGGATAGGGATCATAGTAGACCCTCGGCTCCTCTTTTTCCCATAGGTGGATCTCCTTGATTTTTATACAGGGGTAGGGATACTCCATTTGGCCCAATTTCATGACCTTCACCCCCTGGACCCGGCCCGCAACGGTTATCTTACGCCCCTTGGCATAGATATCGCCGTCCAGAAACCCGTCATATTCTGCCAGAAAACGCCCTTGGGAAACGTCCAGGTTTATTGGCCGCTTCTCAAAATTCATCTCCGTCTGATAGGCCTCTACAAGTGTGTTGCCGCCCGACTCATGGGAGGTCCTTACAATGACACCGGCCAGGAGCACCATCTGGCCCTCGTAAGCCTGAGGATGGCGTTTGAGGTCAATAAAGCGAATATTGCTGTTGACCTGTTTCAGCACCGAATCGGATATGGCCTTCGTGCAACCGGTGAAAAGCGTGATAATGCTCAGGAGGTAACATATCTTTTTCAAAACAGATATCCCTTTCGTCATCATCAAAAGCCGAATCCGATGCCGACGCCAAACCGGAAGCTCGGTTCGCTCTCACGTTGCGCCGCCACAGGCCAGAGGTGAAGCGATACCTTCTGGATCACAGGGTATCGATAGGGGACACCGTCTATCGGCCGCACCACCTCGCCGGTCACCTTACCGATGACGGTGATCTTTCGCCCCTCTCTATAAATGGCCGGGTCCAGAAATTGTGTTGAGGAAACCATGAACCGGCCTTTTGACTCCTCATCTGCAACGGGTTTTCGGTCGAAATCCAGTTCCCGCTGGGAAATGACCAGCACGGTTTTCCCGGAAAGGGGCTGGGTCTCAATAATGACGCCTCCCAGAAGCACGGACCTCCCCTCAAAAGCCGTCGGATGTTTCTGAAGGTCTTCAAACCGAATGTCGCGATCCACGGTTTTCATCTCTTCCGGAGGGAAAACAGAGGCACAACCGACAACCGACAAAAGAAGCGCCCCCAGGGTACAGAAAAAACCGATGTGCCTCCATGCGAGGAAGGCGAACCGACGCGGTCTTGAACGGGGGAAGGCTGCGGGCATGTTTACGGCTCAATCTTGGTTCCCAGTAACCGGAGAAATTTGGCCAGCCATTCGGGATGTGCGGGCCAGGCCGGCGCGGTCACCAATTTTCCATCCATCACCTCGTAGTCCTCCACATAGTCGTCCACCAGCATCAGAATTTTCTTCACACCCATCATGATCCTCCTTCCGTTTCCATGCGTGTTATGCGTTCGGTGAACCACATAAGGGCTGTGCTTCTAAAATCCGTTTGTGAGTCGGCGCAGCGACATGAGCAGCAGGCCCACGCCGGACAACACATTGAGGTAGATGATGACATCGGATATCATCAGGTTGAAGTGATCCACTGTTTTTACGATGATTTTGTGAACCAAAAACGGCATGAGGCCGCTGATGCCCATGATGATTCCGAAAATGATCCCCACTGTCGAGATCTTGTCGATTTCAACCAGGCCATATAGTACCAGGAAAATGATCGGGATATGCATCAAGAGAAAGCCTGTGATCTGACCGGGCAGTTTCAATATCTCCCATTCCCGTTCATAGGCCGATTCAATCTCGTGGAGCAACAAAAGGGTGGCATTGGCCATGTACAGCAAGCTCAGCATGTTCATTTTCTACGTTCCATTTCTTCCAACATGCCATGTTTTTTCAGAATCTTCCTCAGAGTGCCGTCTTCCATGATCCTTTGAAGACCCGTATTGAAGTCTTCGCGTTTCTGTTTATTGCCTTCGTGCTTTCCGAATATCAGATAGAGTTTTCTTACCTCCAGGGGCGGGTCCATGAATTCCAGCACATCCCTGGCTTCGGGTACCGAGGTGTTGATGGCGGCCTGCGCCGCGGCCCGGTCCGTAATAAAGAGATCGATCCGCTTATTCATGAGCTTCCTCAGGTTGAGCACCTCATTGCCGGCCGTTTCCTTTTTCAGGTACCCTGCTTCCGCGAATGCTTCGGGGTACGCAAACCCGAGGCATGTGCCGATCTTGAATGGTGCCAGATCTCGGAGGGTTTTGTAGCGGATGCCGGTGTCTTTTCTCTTGTAAAAGCCGACCGCACCTTCGGCAAAAGGCGCTGAATAATCGAACAGCTCCGCGCGATCATCCGAATAGTAGGCCGGATAGCCGGCATCAAATTCACCGGCCTCCACCATCATCATGACCCGCTTGGGCGGCATGAATGAGAATCGCACGTGATATCCCATCCGGTTGAACGCCGCTTTTATAATTTCAGATGTAAATCCGTATTCCTGGAGGTTTTCCCCCACATAGGGTTCCCATTGGGTGGTGGCAAGAGAAACGGCCTTTTCCGCTGAGAGCCCCTTTGGGGTGAACGCCGAAAACAGGGAAATCGAAAGAAGCACAAAAGCCATCAACACCTGTTTGACCGCATTATTTCCTTTATGCCTGACTGAGCGATTCAACGTTACCCGTCCCTGTTTCATAAGATACTGCAGCCGTAAAGCCGCTGTAGTTTAGGGGGCGTATTTCTCCATATAATACCGGACATCCACTTTTCGGGCCGTGTTTTTGGAGGTCATGTACCGAATTTTGCCGAAGATCCGGCGCTCCGGCCCCCAGGCCCGATCATAGCGGCCCAGACACCAGAAAATGCCGCTGTAAGAATTGGGATCCCGACCGTCCAGGGCGTATTTGTTGTTCAGTTCGATCATGACGTCCAGGGCATCCTTGGGGGTCTGGGACCATTCCAGGATCTTCTTGCCCCACAACATCCTCAGGTAATTGTGGATCCGGCCTTCGGTGACCAGTTCCATCTGTGCCGCGTTCCATAGGCGATCGTGGGTTCGGGCCTGCTCAAATTCCGTCAAGGTGTATACATATGGCCGCTGGTCTTTTTCATGAA
>JARRPY010000274.1:4797-5697 GCA_037382425.1 Deltaproteobacteria bacterium | reverse complement strand
GAACGGGGTCTGCTTGGGACGTTCCATCAGGTACGGGGGGAGATGCTTCTGCAGAAAGCGCCGGAATGCATAGGCCGTGGGATATACGCGGTCTGCGGCCCGCATGGGTAAAAGGCCGTTTGCATCCACCTTTTCCAAAGCCACCGGCAGCTTTCCGGCGGCGGACGCCACCATGCGGGGGAGAAAAAAGGCGGGGAAATCGTCGGTGACCACCATGCAGGCCTTTTCGGCCAGGGCACGGAGGAGCCCCTTTCCGGCATCCGGGGTCATCTCCACATAGGGATAGTAGGTCACCGGGGCCTTTGCCAATCGCTTGGCATTGTCGGCCATCCCGTTGAGGATAAAGGCGTGCAGCCGGTCGCTGGCCCAGCGGTATCCCGCTCTCAGGGCCTCCAGGATGACCAGCGGCTTATTTAGCTTTGCGGACCATTCCACGGCGCGGTCCAGGCTGTAGTTCCACGAGGTCCTGCGGCAGGCGATCATCCAGTAAAGAACAAAGTCGCCCTTTGGATTGACCGGTGCGTCATTGGCTTTCTTGATTCGAATGTCCGGTACCGATTTCATTTTCACTCCTCAATGGCTCCGTACAGCCTGCCTGGATATATTCGGGGGTATCCGATCCTATGGCGGTCAATCGTTTACCCCGATCCTTTATACATTATTTTCATGGCGTTGGCCAGGGCAAGACCAAGGCGCGTCTGTAAGCCCCGGAATGGCAATGTCCTTGACAGCCATGGTCGCATTCCCTAAGGTTTTTGTCTATTGATTTGGTTTTGTGTTTCCGAAAAGCAACCCCGTCTTATTAACTTGGCAATTCTATAGATGAACTCCGTCATGCCGGTCCGGGATTCAGTCCGGGATGACGGATCCGGCATCCAGCGCGATCCTGGATTCCCGCTT
>JARRPY010000274.1:0-4784 GCA_037382425.1 Deltaproteobacteria bacterium | reverse complement strand
CCCCTGCGCAGGCGGATTCACCCACGACCTCTGCCGATTGACAGTAGGACCGGATGTCGATGCAGGATCAGAGATACCCCTTTAGAGAAGAGGTCGAGGAAATGGCGGCTGAATTAAAGGGCGCACGCCGTATCCTGATCTGGGGAGAAATGGGGTCCGGCAAGTCCACCCTGGCGATGTCATTGAGCCGAAGGGTTGCCCACGCCCAGATCCTGGCCCTCGATCCGGGCACGCCGTCCTTCGGTATTCCGGGCGCCGTCTGCCGCGGCTGGTGGGGAGCAAAAGGACATAAGTGGGATGATGCTCAGGCGTTGTGCACCCTGGATGCGTCCCGGTTCCGGCTGCCACTTGTGCTTGCGGCCCGCCGGTTGCTTTCCATGGTCGAGCAGAGCGACGACAGGGCGTGTATCATTATCGACCCGCCGGGTGTGGTCCGAGGCGTGGGCGGTGCAGAGCTCTTGATGGCTCTGGTGGAATCCCTTTATGTGGATACGATTGTTGCCCTCCGTCGGGAGGACTCCCCCGTGCCGCTGGCCGGGGAACTGGCCTCATTCCCCCTGCCGGTTCGAACTGTTTTAGCCGCCTCCGAGGCCAAGCGACCCGCCAGGAAAGAAAGGGAATTGCACCGGACCGGTCTGTGGGATCATTTCCTGGCCGGGGGTGCGGAACAAACCCTGTCCCTAGACCGGGTGCACCTGTTGGGCACTCCACCGCCGACGACCCGACCCGAGGCCTGGTCCGGCCGCCAGGTGGGCCTGCTGAACAGGACGGGCGATACGGAGGGGATGGGGGAAGTGGTTCTCCTGAAGGGGGAAGCGGTGACCCTGCGGGTAGGCCCCGGGACGACCGAGGCCCCTGCGGGTCTACTGATCCGGGATGCGGGGCGGCTTGCTTCGGGCCGGCTGGCCACGCTCCCGAGTGTGCACTCACCGTTTGTATCACGAGATACGCCCGTGGAGATGACCCCGCCAGAAGGCTTTCCCGAAAGGAGAAGCCGACCCATAGCCACCCGGTTGGGATCGGCTTGGGCGACGTTGGTGGGCGGGGTGTTGGGCGACCCTTTGGTTCATGTGCGCTTTCGGAATGTAAAGGAGAGCCTGCTTTTCGATCTGGGGGATCCCTTGCGTTTGGCGGCCAAGGTGGCCCACCAGGTGGCGGCGGTGTGCCTGAGCCATGCCCATCTGGATCACATCGGCGGGTTCCTCTGGTTCCTCCGCTCGAGGATCGGAACCTTCGACACCTGCCGGATCTTCGGGCCTTCCAAGACCATTGCGCGCATTGAGGGTTTCTTGGAGGCCATTACGTGGGATCGAATCCAGGAAAACGCCCCGATCTTCGAGGTGTGCGAATTCGACGGCAACCGGTTGCGGCGTGCCAGACTCCGGCCCGGTCAGGTACGGGTCTGGCTGCCTGAGGTGGTCGTGGAGGATGGCATCATCCATTTGGAAAACCATTACCGCATCCGGGCCGTGGTCTGCGACCACCATATCCCGTCCGTGGCCTATGCCGTCATATTTCCGAGAGAGATCCACGTGCGAAAGGAACGGCTCACGGCCTTCGGGCTGAAGCCGGGCCCATGGCTGAACGCACTGAAACGGTGTATTGCTGCGGAAAAACCCGATGCCCCTATTGAATTGCCCAACAAAGAGACCCGGACGGCGGGTGAGCTGGCCGAGATGCTGACGTTTATCCGGCCGGGGAAGACGCTTGCTTACGTGGCCGATGTGGCCGATACGAGACAAAACCGCGCACGGATCATTGACCTGGCGCGTTCGGCTCACACCCTCTTCTGTGAAGCCGCCTTTGCCCAGGGGGACAAATCCAAAGCCGACGCCTCGCAGCACCTCACCACCCTGGCGGCCGCTCAAATCGCCCGTGAGGCCCGGGTGGAGCGGCTGGTTCCGTTTCACTTTTCCAGGCGTTACGAACGCAATCCCAGCATTATCTACGACGAGATTTCGGCGGAACTTCCTGCGAGCAGCGGGATCAGGATTATGGGATCCTATCCGCCATAGTCATAATTTTCCGGCAGGGCGAAATTTTCCTTCTCCTGAATGTCGCCCTCTGAAATGGTTTTGGGATGATAGGCGATCCGTATGATGCTCCACTGAGGGGGATGGCACCTAAACCGCGCCTCGAAACTGGAGCTGTGGTGGCTTCGCGCGCCGGGCGTCTTTGGAAGGATGGACGGGGTATAGGAGACGCTTCCGTGATCGATGATCCTTTCACCCGAAACCACAGCGATGTCCACCTGGCCCGACCCTGAGAAGATCACATTGCGCCTGCTGACGTTTCCGGAAATGACCAACTCGTCTCCCTTCTGCCGGACGTTGACATCCGAGAAGCGTACCTGGGAGGACGGGAGGATTACGATGTATAGATTCCCTTCATCGGTCCGTTTCAGTTGCTGACTGGAACATCCCGTCAGCATGGCGGCCGTCACCAAAAGGCGAGCCAGGGCCATCAAGAGGTTGCGTTGTGTGTTTGCCATAAATCCGCCTTCCATCTAATTTCAAATCCTTAATCATGAAATGTCTTCCCCCTTCATATACGCATGGAGAAAACGAGGTTAGTTTCCAGCACCTGTTTTGACCTTCGAAAAGGGCGTTTCCTCTTTTTAGACCCCTGAGTATCGAGGCCCCCTCAAGGGGTTGTCACACCGGATGATATCTTCTCCCGCCATTGCCAGTATGTTCGAATTCGGGCATAGGTAGCGGCGGCTCTCTCGGGGGTGTCGAAGAAGGGGATGCCGCTTCGACAGAATTCGGTTGCCAGCGCGGCATCAAATCCCGGAATACTGACCATGAGGAAGGGCGTTTCCGATTCCCGCCGGGCGTCGATCATGGCGTCCACATACATTCGATTGGTCTTGGGAGTGGACCCGATGCCCACCACCATCAGGGCATCCACACCCTTATCCGCGGCCACGGCTCGAGCCGCGTCGGCGTAGATGTGGATATCGAGATAGGCGGTGAATCCCACATCCACCGGGTTTCGAAGACTCGTTCCCGTGGGAGGGATCATTTCGGCCAGAGTTGCGCGTGTGTCATCCGACAGTTCGGCCAGCCTCAACCCCGATCGTCCGCAGGCCTCGGCAGCGGATACGGCCAGGCCTCCGGGTCCCGAGATGATCGCGATCCGGTTTCCATCGCTCCGGGGCAGGAGCGTGAATCCCATGAGGGTGTCCACCCACTCATCGAAGCCTGTCACCGATACGGCGCTGCCCTGGGCGATCACGCCTTCCCAGATCTCTCCCGAGCCGGCCAGGGACCCGGTGTGGGAGGCGGCGGCCCAAGACCCTTCGGGAGTCAGCCCCAGCTTCCAAAGGACCACCGGCTTGTCTTGTGTGGTCGCCTTCAGGGCCTTTAAGAAACCCGGTCCGTCCTTGATGCCCTCCAGATAGGCTCCGATGACGAGGGTGTCTTCATCCTGTCCCAGGTAGGCCAGCAACTCCGCACTGTGGAGGTCGCACTCGTTTCCCAGGCTCACCATCTTGCTGAAGTGTATGCCGCGCTGAGGCCCCAGTCGCCCCAGGATATTGGTGAGCGATCCGCTGTGAGAAATGACGCCCACGGGGCCCGGTTCCTTGGACAGTTCGGGAAAGTTGGACACCCCGGATTTGGGGCAATATACGCCCATGCAATTGGGACCCATGATCCGCATGTGGCTCGTGCGGGCGATATGGGTCAGTTCTGCTTCTCTGGATTTCCCCTCTTCGGAATGGGTCTCTTTAAAGCCCGCGGTAAAGAGAACCACTCCTTTCACGCCCTTGTCCGCACACCCCCGAACCACAGGGAGGCTTCGGTGGTGGGGTACCAGTACAATGGCCAAATCAACGGCTTCGGGCACCGACGCGATGTCGGGATAGGCTTTTAGCCCTTCGATTTCCTCGGCTTCGGGGTGTACCGGATAGATGCGGCCGGCGTAGCCGGTGTCTTTGAGGGCCAGCAGGAAGAGTTTCCCGGTCTTGAGTCCCCTGGGCACGCCCACGATGGCCAGGGATCGGGGGTTAAAGAGGGTGTCCAACTGTCGGATGAGTTTCCGGTTATTTTCCATCATTGTTTTTTCCCCTATTGCTTGGGTCATCAAAAAACAGGGTATCGGCTTTGGGAAACCGGCGCAAGGAAAAATAGGGGAGGGACAACCGCCCTCATAGGCCTAAGAAACAGGGTCCCAGTGAAATCCGCATAAACCCTTTCGATGAAACCGGGACAGGACCACGGGAGACCATCCGGCGCCGGTGCAGAAAAAAGGGTGTTGACGGATATGCGTCACTTTGAAGCAGGCGTTCTTGGTGATGGTAGTGGCCCTGGCAATGATCGGTTTCGGCGTATTGCCGGCATCCGCCGTCAAACCCATCAAGATCGGGATTATTCAGGGGTTGAGTGGTCCCTATGAGATCTATGGGAAGGCCGAAGTGACCGGATTCAGGATGGGGCTGGAATATTTCACCAACGGGACCAACAAGATTCAGGGCAGACCCGTGGAACTGATTGTGGAGGATACCCAACTCAAGGCGGCGCGGGCCAAGATGTTGCTGACCAAACTCTACAGTGACGACAAGGTGGACCTTGCCGTGGGACCCACCAGTTCGGGCGTGGCCCTGGCCGTGCTTCCTGTGGCCCAGCAATTCAAGAAGGTCCTTATTGTCGAGCCGGCCGTGGCAGACTCCATTACCGGTGAACACTGGAACCGTTACATCTTCAGAACCGGCCGGAACTCCAGTCAGGATGCCATTTCCAACGCCGTAGCCGTGGCCGCGCCGGGGGTGAGTATCGCCTGCA
>JARRPY010000273.1:0-4547 GCA_037382425.1 Deltaproteobacteria bacterium | reverse complement strand
GACTTTTCCAACCGCTGTTTGGCGATCCCCGATGGCCGCATTTTTCAGTACGTTACCTCAACTACATAGATACTCCCGAATTCGACGACGTGGGTGCGGTGAGCTTCGGAGGATCTTTTCCGTTCTTCCGTGGACCGGTTGCTTTTGGTGGGGAGTGGGACATCGGCGTCGAGGGCTCGGTCTTCTCCATATTTGATTTGAATGCGGAGTCTTATGATCTGATCAATACCGATTTCTGGGTCGCGTTCCCGTCCGTCGGATATCGATTGGGTAAATTTTCGGGACTGGCCCGGTTGTTTCATCAGAGTTCCCACCTGGGCGATGAGTATCTCTTGAGAGATTATGTACATCGGAACAATGTAAGCTACGAAGGTGTTGAGGCGTTGTTTTCATACGATCTGCCCGGTTCACTTAGAATATACGGTGGCGGCGGATCGCTCCTGAATCGATCTCCTTCAAGCCTTGATTCCTATTTTGCCCAAGGCGGTTTACAGTTTGAAAGTCCATGGGGATTTATGGACGCAATGGTGCGGCCCGTGGCGGCCCTGGATTTCAAATTCAATCAGGAGTCCGATTGGCACACGGATTTTTCCGGTCGGATCGGACTTCAGTTCGGAAGCCCGGATATATTTCCGAGTGTGTACCAATTGCTGTTTGAGTATTATAATGGGTATTCGCCGAACGGACAGTTCTACAGCCGAAAAATTGAATATATAGGTGTCGGCTTCCACTATTATTATTGAGCGGACCCACAAGCAAAAAGAAGCGACACTTGAAAATGCTCACTCTTCTTGGGCCCACATGCGGGGTCTCACACAAGGCCGCAAAGTACGTAAGGATAACGTGTTGACACCTTTATTTGTATTCTTAGGATCTCTGCGTCTTTGCGCGAAAATACATTTTTTTACCTCGCGCCCGGTGGATCGGTGGGGGCCCATCATCGGAAAGCGTAAAACGGGACAAAGAGATTTCAAAAACGAGTACTGCCGGTCATGCGGAGGTTAGCCCTCGCCTGTTTACTGACGGGCTGGGTATTCACATTCGGGTGTTTTAACAGCCGATTTTTCTATCCCACCGATGTCGACTACGGCACCCCTGCCCGATACGGCCTTGATTACGAGGACGTCTCATTTCAAAGCAGTGACCAGACCGAATTACATGGATGGTTTATTCCGGCCGTGGGAAGGTCCGAGGGAACAGTGATCTTTTTTTACGGCGATTTTGCCAACCGGACCTACAATTTGAAGCATGTGTACTGGCTTCCCCGAATGGGGTTCAACCTCTTCACCTTCGATTATCGCGGCTACGGGGATTCGGGAGGGGTTCCGGACCGGACCGGCATATACCTGGACTCGGTGGCGGCCATTCGATACGTGTTATCCCGGCCTGAATGCGAGCATGGAAATCTATTTGTCTACGGCCAGAGTCTCGGTGGTGTTTTTGCTATTGCCGCCGTGGCCAAAAACCAATTTCCCTCAATTTGCGCCGTGGTCGTTGAAGGAACGTTCACCTCATTCCGGGCGGAGGCGTGCTATATGATGAAACACGTGAGCCAGGAGGCCATTGGCCGGGCCCCCTGTATTACCTGGTCGATCCCACCGGTGGCCTATCTGGGCGTCGGCGATGCATTGAGCCCCATCGACTTAGTGGATCAAATATCGCCCATTCCCTTGCTCCTCATTCATTGCAGGGGAGATACGGCGGTGCCCTATGCCCAGGCGGAACAACTCTTCAACCGCGCCAAGGCACCCAAGATGCTTTGGCAGGTGGACGGCTGTGAGCACGTAAGGCTTTTCATCGACTGGGATTCATCCCCGAAGTACCGCCGGAAACTCGCGGCCTTTTTTAAGGCGCATCAGTGTGATCGCCCTTAACGGATTTATTGCAATGGCTTTTCTGAAGCTATATCAGCCGATTGTCTCAACAGTATCATGGAACTAGGCGGCCGGGGGCCGTCTTCCCGCCAGACCTTGACCTCATCCCCCTCGTTATACCCGGTCTGACCGGTTAAAATACACATTGGACCCACTATGAAACATGCTCATGCCGTTTTATAGACAAAATTCGTGGAGAGAACCGCTTCGGGACGGCCGGATTCCAGGTGAGACATTGTCCTGGGGCGCGAAGGGATGCACGAGCGCAGAGCAGGAGGAGACGACCATGACAAAACAGGATTCACAGAAAATCAGCAATGCATTGGCGGTGTTGAACGAAGCCGCCCGCGAGGGCAGGGACGAACTGAACGAGATGTTTTCCCAGAAATATTCCGATCTGAAATCGGCCGTGCGAAAGGCCGAGGCCCAGCTTTCCGAGAGTGCGAAGGATCGGGCCCATCGGCTGGGGGAAGTGAAGGACGCCACAATGGAACGGGTCAAGGATACGGCCCGTGAGGTGGATCGTAAGGTCCATGAAAGTCCGTGGCCGATATTGGGTTCGATCGTTGCAGGCGCTTTGCTGATCGGATTTCTTCTGGGAAGGAAAAAGTAATCTGAAATTCCGTATGGAAGGCGAATCCGAAAAGAGATGGCCCCCGATCCTCATCCGGGTCTATCTCTGAGCGCGGGTGGTCGTATACGGGGCGTCATTTGCGTTGGTTGTGAAAGCGCATTGCACCGAAAAAAAGGCTTTTCCAGGTTCTTGATACCCTGTATCAACCGGGCGGATAATCCCGGTTCCGCCCATGGCCTGTATCGCAAGAAATGCCTGCGGTCAACACCCACTGCAAGGCGCTCTCCACACTCATTTCCAAAGGCTGAACCCGGTCCTTGGGAATGATGAGCGCATAACCTCCGAGCTGATAGCTCATCTGAAGATAAACCACCACGACATCCTCGTCCGGCGTCTGTCCCTGCAAATCGGATATATCCTGCTGCATCAAAAATCCGACCGCTTTCATTTCCAGATGGGGTATGTCAACCAACACGGGCCTTCCCAGCTTCCTTTTGATGCCTCCGTCAAAGAGATCCATCACATCATGAATGGTGGAATAAACCGTTCCCACCACGGGCAATCGCCTGAACAGGGCCTCCATGGCTTGAATTACCCTGCGCGTCGCCCATGGATACATGAGTAGTCCTACCAGAAATACAACAACCACGACGGCGGCGGTTCCGAGGCCAGGAAAATAATAGTCCCGGGGAAGAAAAACCTCGAACACGCATTTGACTATGGCCTCCAGACCGGCAACCAGCCAATAGAGGATGTAGACAATCAGAACAATGGGTATGACGACGTCCAGTCCCTTTAGGAATGGGCGCATCATATGCGTGGACATGGGTCATTCCTCCTGCGCGAGAATGAGGTATGCTCGGCAGAACCGAAAGGCCGCTCACTGCCTCTTTTCTGGAGGACCGGCTCGAATTTCCGGTGGCGCGTCAGGACGACAACCTGCGATGATATGAGTATAGAGCGCATTTGAAGACGAGAAAAATGGGGTGTCTCGTGTATTGGGATCGCTTTTTACCCGTAGATGGACGCCGTTGGCCGCTTTGGCCTCCGGACCCTTCCCCTTTTTGGGCTCGGACCAGCACACTACTTATATTTTTCTCTGAAAATAAAGTGCCGGCCGTATTGGTATATTCATAGGTCAAAGATAATAAGGTCAGATACGCGGGTGAAGGAACCGTCGGTAGGTTCACAAGCTCGGATGTTGTATTCGGCCGTCAAGGCCCACGTCGGGAGAGCGACCGCCATGACGAAACCAGTTTTTTCGGTGCCCCGGTGAAAGAAACGTACCAGGAATGGAAACAGAGCGCTTACGCCAAATCCGGGATAAAATGTATGGACTGCCACGAGCCCCCGGCCAAGGGAAAAGCATCCCCCATGGGTCCCCATCGGCCCGATGTGTTCGACAATCGATTGGCACCGCTTAAGGTACGGACCGAAGTGTACGAATGGCAGGTCCCGAAGAACATCCCTAAAGGGACATTGAGGGTTCGTGCCACGCTCAACTATCGTAGGCTCCCCCAATCAGTGGCGGATTTGGTTAAGATCGGTACGATTCCCATTATTGAGATCTGCACAGCCCAAGAAGAAGTCAGCGTAAAACAGCATTAATCGGTGGCGTGGTGTGGGTTTCAAGGCTTTAAGACCCTGTGGGCAAGGAATTTTGTTTCGACCCTCACCCGTTCGGCAAGATTTGGTAATCAGCCTACATCCCAACGGACCTTCGATGCTTACGGTATTTTTTTGAACGAAATACAGTCTCAACCCCATTTTCAGGCCAAGGACTATTGAATAATCTCAACTGATCTTGCTGCAAACAGATGTGTGAGAGGTAGGAAAAAAGGATAGATATGCAAACGAACAGCTTCGATATCATTATTTTGGGCTCGGGTCCGGCAGGGCTCCAGGCGGCCATCCATGCGGCACGAAGGAAGGTCTCGGTTCTGGTCCTGGGGAGGGTGCAAAAAAGCAGTGCCTTCAATGCCCACATCGAAAACTATTGCTGTATAGACGGGGAATCCGGGGCGGACATGCTGGAACATGGCCGGAAGAAGGCGGAAGCCTCCGGGGCCGCGCTGATGGAGGAGGATGTGATCGACATT
>JARRPY010000272.1:0-4548 GCA_037382425.1 Deltaproteobacteria bacterium | reverse complement strand
CCCACAGTCCCACAAAAACGACCGGCCCGCACAGGATGAGAAAAAGATTATACCTGGGGAAAATGACCTTTCCCCATATGACGGGACCATTTAAAGGCCAGGGCGTGGAGACCATGTTAAAGTCGACCCCCCAGGCCAGTTTGCACAGATCTCCGATAATGAGAATCAGGGCAAAGGTGAGGAGATACTGGTCGAGGTGCTCTCGGTCATAGATGCGCCTGAGGAGGAGAACCTCCACCAATCCCCCAAAAAGCGCCACGATCACAGGTGCTAACAGAAGACTCCACCAGAACACGCCAGGCGTCTCCGGAAGGGATGCGGCGATCCAGTAACACAGATAAGCCCCCAGCATGTAGAGCGCCCCGTGGGCCAGGTTCAACACCTGCAATGTCCCAAACACAAGAGACAGGCCCACGGCAATGAGAAAGATCACCATCCCCACGCTGATTCCGCTCAACAGCTGAATGATCAATCCTTGAAAGGTCATGACTGGATGAATGTCATCACTGGGTTCGGATACACATCCGGGTCGGGATCCCCTCTCAAGGCAATCCCCAACCCGGATACCCTAATAAAATATAAACGTCCTCCTCGCTTACTTGCCCTGGCGGGCCGCCTCAATCTCCTTACAGGTGCGGTAACCCTTGCTTGGAGGTTCCAAGGCGATTGCATTCGTGATATAGGGCCAAGGATGTTTGTCATTAAAGACCACTTTGCCCACCCAGAAAGGCCACATGGCCTGATGGTCGCAGGCTCGGATCTTCAGGGGACCCACCACTGAATTGACCACCATGCCTTCCAGGGCATCGACGATCTTCTCCGTGTCCAGGGATCCGGCCTTTTCTATGGCCGCCTTCATGGCATAGACGGTGGTGTAACCGGCAGCGGCGGCGAGGCCGGCGTCCATGCCTGTGATTTTCTTAAATTTAGGATAGTAGGCATTGCTGAGAGGGTTGTTAATAAGCCACCAGGGGTAATGGCTGCCGCCCAGGGCGCCCTTGTCGTAGGATTGTTTGCTCATTTTTCCTAAGGCTTCAATACTCCCCCAGTCCTGACCACAGTGTTTGACCCGGTCGAAATAGCCGAAGGCATTGGCGGCCTTGGTGAAGGAGAGCACGTCTCCACCCCAAAGAGAACAGTAGACAAAGTCCGCATCCGAGGCCATGATCTTGGAGATATAGGGGGTCCAGTCTTGATTGCCCAGTTTTGGCCAGAGTTCTCCCACGACCTTTGCACCAGGGACCAATTTGGAGTAGGCTTTCATGAAATCGCTCTTGCATCGGTGCCCGTACTCATAGTCCGGTCCGATGATGAACACCTTTTTCCCTCCCCAATATTTTGCGGCCGCGTTCGCCACTGAACGGGTGTAGGTTGTTGTATTGGTGGAAAGCCTGAATACATAGCGATGACCCTTCTCTCCGGTGGTCGCGGCAGATTGGGCCACAGTATCCACAAAAATGGTTTTCTGCTCTTTGCAGTAAGCGGATACGGCCAGGGCTACGGCGCTGCTCACCGTGCCCTGTATCCAGTGCACCTTCTGATTTAGAATAAGGTCCTTTGCCTCCCGGACCCCCGTCTCGGGGCTCAACTTGTCGTCCCGCGATATCACCTCGAGTGGCCGACCCAAAACTCCACCGGCTTTATTGATTTCATCAACGGCGATCTTGACGCCTTCTAAATCGGGAATTCCGTAAACCTGACCCACTCCTCCACTAAGGCTGTGTAAGAAGCCGAATTTAATCGGCTCCGCTGCTAGACCAGATCCTAAACTCAAAAAGACAAAGAGAATTGCGGCAATACCTGAGAAAAAGATCTTTTTCATGACATCCCCCTTTGCTGTGTCGGCGCTGTGGCCTCGTATTCAATTCTTGCCTCGGGTTTGTTTCATCCACAGGACGAGCTTTCCTAGAAGTAAGAATTCAATGGAACCCTGTCTTTTTCTATCACCCCCTTTATGCTGGAACGCTTTCATCATCAGTTGGTTTAAGAGAGTCCCACCTGTTCCTTGAGAACCGACTTCATGATCTTGCCGGTTCCTCCCCGGGGGAACTGGTCGATAATCCGCACCTCTTTGGGTGCCTTAAAATGGGCCATGTTGCTCCTGGCAAAGGCGATGATCTCCTCCGGGGTGAGGACCGAGCCCTCCCTTAACACCACAAAAGCCATGGGTACCTCTCCCCATTTCTCGTCCGGCTTGCCGATAACCGCACACTCCAGGATCTCCGGATTGGAGTAAAGCACCTGTTCCACTTCCAGGGAGGAGATGTTTTCTCCCCCGCTGATAATAATTTCCTTCATCCTATCTTTGATAAAGAGAGACCCATCCGGACCCATGGAGACAAGATCTCCGCTGTGATACCACCCTCCCTCCAGGCTCTCCTCGGTTGTCTCCGGGCTCGCATAGTACCCCTTCATGACCATATCGCCCCGCACCAGGAGTTCCCCGATGGCCTCACCATCCCAGGGAAGATCGTTGCCCTGCGGATCCACCACGCGGAATTCCACCCCTGTTACCGGGAACCCCCACGTCTTTTTGGCGCGGTAATTGCGCACAGTCGGATCCACATAAGGGCTCAGCTCGGGCCAGGCGATGAGTGGGCAGCACTCTGTCATTCCGAAAGCCGTTGAAACAACCACCCCCCCAAAGGCCTCTTCGGTTCGTTCAATGATCCGGGTGGGGGGCGGGGCTCCGCCTATCAGGATGCGTCTGATGCTGGATACATCGTAGTTCTCAAACCCGGGAACAGACAGGATGGCGTTCACCATGGTGGGGATCAGGTATGTTCGGGTGACTTTCTCCCTCTGTATGATCTCAAGGGTCTCCACCGGGTCAAATTTCTGTACCATAATGTGGGTGCCCCCCCTGCATGTCAGATAGTGGGGGGTTCCCCAACCGTTGACGTGGAAGAGAGGGATGAGATGCATCTGGATGTCTGATTCGTCCATGGGCTCGGACGCCAGGATGGTGAGGGCATGGAGGTATAGGTTGCGATGGGTAAGCATGACCCCCTTGGGCCTGCCCGTGGTCCCGCTGGTGTAAAATATTTCTGCCGTGTCGTCCTCTTCAAAGGGATATGCGCCAAGGGGAAACGGTGGCTCGGACGGAGCGGCGTCGAGGATCGCTTCGTATGTGTCCGAAATCCAGTCAGGTGGATCCTCCATGGAGCCCAAGAGGATGTAGTGCCCTATGGAAGAAATGTCTTTGCGTATGGATTCAATCTGAGGAATAAAATCCTGATCAATGAAGAGAACCCTTGGCGTGGATTCATTGAGGATGTATCTGAAGTCATCGGGAACCAGCCTGATATTAAGCGGTTCGAGAACAGCCCCTATTTGCGGTACTCCATAAAAGGCCTCGAGGAGTCGATGGCAATTATACCCAAGGTAGGATATTCGATCTCTCTTTTGGACGCCCATTGCGAGAAGCGCATTGGACAGTCGGTTGACTCTATTGCCGTACTCCAAATAGGAGAACCGTTGATCGCCACAAATGACGCTTGTTTTTTTGCCATAGACCTTGAGAGCCCGCTCCAAAAAACGTATGGGCGTTAACGGAATATTCATCATGCTCCTTCCTTGGATTTTGCGAAGAACCGAATACTCTCCAATATACGCTCTATCGAACCTCCTGAAATTTCATGAGGGATCCATAGGAGAAACCCTTATGCAAAACCACTCTTGAATTAGTAAGTGGGAGGGCTGATGACCCATAACACTTCCGTGATTTCGTCACTGGGATTCATATATCCATGTAGTCGTGTGGAATTGAAGTAAAATGCATCCCCCTTTTTCAAATTGTAGGTTCTTTCTCCGACCGTCAGATCCAGTTCCCCCGATAATACGTATCCGAATTCCTGTCCTCCACCGTGAGCATACAGGCCTTCACTCCCTGATTTCGGGCTGAATTTCGCCAAGAGTGGTTCCATATTTTTTCCTTCTAAGTTTTTTAACAGTAGGAAAATAGACGCATCGCCACGCGGGTACTCGATTTCGAATCCTTCATTCCGTCTTATTACGAGTTCGTCGGTCGGTTCGTCGGCGGCCAAAAACAGATCTACCAACCTTATGCCGAGTGCAGAGGCAATCCTTTTTAACAATGAAATGGACGGGCTAACGATTCCCTTTTCTATTTGGGAAATATATGCAGTTGTACATTCCGCACGCTTGGCCAGATCATGGAGCGTAAATTTTCGGCCTTTCCTGAGATTTCTTATTTTGGCACCGATCTCTTCTAATTCTTTTAACGCGGCTATTTCTTTCTCCTCTCTCGTGATCCTGAAAACGGCCTGGTTCCGAATTCATCTCTGTGTATGTAGTATTTTTATATGTATTCAAGTATTTTTTTAATGTCAACATTTTTTCGCCGGGCATGATCGGCGGTTCCACGCGTCTATGGCGATGAAGCAATGCCGCGCTCCTCTAAGATCCATGATTTCTTCCGGCCTGGCATCGGAGAACAAAGGGGTTCTGGCGATGCTCATGTGGCAAGCCCTGCCGGAGAATCAGTTGACACGAATCAGGGGGGTTGCTAACATCCTATGACCCGGG
>JARRPY010000271.1:0-4550 GCA_037382425.1 Deltaproteobacteria bacterium | reverse complement strand
ATGAAAAAGAGCGCCCTTACATTCCTCTGTGTTCTATTGCTTTTCCTTATCGCGACCGCGTGTGCCAGAGAAGAGGCGGCCCTGCCCCCTCCGCCGCCACCCAAAGTGACCGTGTATCAGACCAAGGCGTCGGAAGTCCCCATATACCACGAATTCGTGGGCCAGATCTACGGCTACAAGGACATTGCCATCGCCGCGAGGGTGGAGGGATATTTGGAGCGTATCCATTTCGAAGAGGGCTCTCGGGTCGAAAAAGGGGCGCTTCTCTATACCTTGGAGAGTCAGCAGTTTGAGGCGGATGTGGCGGCGAAGATGAGCGGGGTTGCCGGCGCCGAGACGGTTCTGACCGAGGCAAAGACCTATTTAAACCGCATCAGGCCACTGGCCAAGGAGAATGCGGTGAGCCAGAGCGACCTCGATTCCGCCGAGGCCCAATACGAGGTGGCGGTTGCATCGGTAAAGGCCGCCAAGGCCAATCTTCGAGCCGTCAAGATCCAGCTGGGCTATACCAAGATCTATTCCCCCATCACCGGTATTATCGGTAAGACCAAGGCCAAGGTGGGGGATTTTGTAGGGCGGTCTCCCAACCCCATCATCCTGAATACGGTGTCCCGTATCGACACGGTCCTGGTCGAATTTTTTATCACCGAAAGCCAATACTTGGCATTTATGCGCAGGGGGATTGCCCAGGCCGATGCAAAAGACGAGATGGAGACGGATAAAGCCGATCTGACGCTGATTTTGTCCGACGGATCGGTCTATGATCACAAAGGAAAAGCCGATTTCGTCAACCGGGAGGTGGATCCCACCACCGGGGCCATTTTGATTCAGGCATCGTTTCCCAACCCCGATGACCTCCTTCGGCCCGGACAGTTTGCCAAGGTAAGGGGTGTGGTGGAAGTGGTGAAGGAGGGGATCTTGGTCCCTCAGCGGTGTGTGATGGAACTCCAGGGGTCCTTCAGCGCCTACGTGGTGGGCCCGCAAAACAAGATTGAATCAAGAGAAATTCAAGTCGGTCCCAAAATCGGCTCCTTCTGGCTGATTCGAAAAGGTCTCAAGCCGGATGAAAGGGTGGTTTACGAAGGGCTTCAGAAGGTGAGGAGCGGGACCGTGGTGGCGCCTGCGCTGAAAAAAATTCCGCTCCCGGATGAGAAAACGGCGTCTTAGACACGTATTCTTAAATATGGGTCCGTATTCTATTATCCCTCACCGCTCAGTCCCACGCCGTGGCGTGGTCATTCCCCGCTGAAGACGGGATCTGCGACAAGACGCCAAGGTGGCCGAGGCTCGATTTCTTTATTCCTTTTCGCTGAGAGAGGCGAAAAGAAATAAGCCCAAGCCCTTCGGGCAAAGGCTTTTCTGTATCAGACTGCCGGAGGCATGTTGGTTTTCGTTTGTCGCCGTCTCAGCGACAAACGAAAAGACAAGTTCCTTTGCGTGCTTTTTCCCGTGAAATAGACGAAGTCTCAGCAACGCGAATTTCACTGGGGAGGTTCACATGTTTTTGCTACGGAAAAAATATGTCTTTGTCATAGCGACATGACGTGTCATTCCGGCCACCGAGCCGGAATCCAGAGAATAGGATCAAGAAGCTTCCGCATGCCGGATCATTCAGATAAGGGAAATTTTTTTGTCAGGCGTCCCATTGTGGCCATGGTGATCGCCATTGTCACAGTGATCGTCGGTACCGTGTTTCTGGGGGTGCTTCCGGTCGAGCAATACCCCGATATCACACCGCCTGTAGTGGAAGTGCGGGCCACCTATACGGGTGCGGATGCCGTCAGTGTGGAGCAGTCCGTGGCCACACCGCTGGAACAGCAGATCAACGGCGTGGACAACATGATTTACATGAAATCCACCAACGCCAATGACGGCACCATGACCATACAAACCTCCTTTGAGGTGGGCACGGATCCGGACATGAATACGGTGTTCACCCAGAACCGGGTGGCGGCGGCCACTGCAAAGCTCCCCGAGGAGGTCAAGCGATTCGGCGTGACCACTGAGAAATCCCTTCCCAATATCCTGATGCTGATTGCCGTCACCTCCGAAGACGGCCGGTACAATCAGCATTTCTTGGGGAACTACGCCCTGATCAACATCAAAGACATCCTGGCACGGATAAAGGGCATCGGCCGGGTAAATGTGATCGGGGCGAGCGACTATTCCATGCGTATATGGATCGCGCCCGACCGATTGGCTCGTATGGGCATCACGGTGCCGGAGATCGTGGATGCGCTCAAGGCCCAGAGCGTCATTGTGCCGGGGGGGACATTCGGGGCCGAGCCCGCACCGCCGGGAACGGAATTTACCTACACCGTCCGACTGCCGGCGCGGCTTCAGTCGGAAGAGGAGTTCGGGAATGTGGTCATCCGGACCACCGAGGGCGGGGCACAGGTCAAGATAAAAGATGTGGCCCGGGTCGAACTGGGGGTGGAGACCTACAATGCTTTTACCCGGGTCAATGACAAACCGTGCGCCATGATTGCCGTGTATCAGGCCCCCGGTTCCAACGCGGTGGATTTGGCAAAACGAATCAAAGCCGCCATGGAGACCCTGTCCCACTCCTTTCCGGAGAGCCTCCGTTACGACATTTCCCTGGATACCACCCTGGCCATCACGGCCGGTATTGATGAGATTATCGAAACCCTGTTCATTGCCCTGGGCCTGGTGATCCTGGTGGTCTTCATCTTTATACAAGACTGGCGTGCCGCCCTCATCCCCACCATCGCCATTCCGGTTTCCCTGGTGGGCGCCTTCATTGTTTTCCCCCTTCTCGGATTTACCGTCAATGTGCTTTCTCTTTTGGGATTGGTGCTGGCCATCGGCATTGTGGTGGATGATGCCATCGTGGTGGTGGAGGCGGTCCAGGTCAAGATTGAAAGCGGCATGGACCCGAAGACCGCCACCATAAAGGCCATGGATGAGGTGACCGCGCCGGTTATCGCCACCACGCTTGTCCTGGTGGCGGTTTTTATCCCCGTGGCCGTGATGGGCGGTATCACCGGCAGACTCTACCAGCAGTTCGCCATCACAGTGGCGGTGTCGGTGGTCTTTTCGTCCATCAACGCGCTGACATTGAGCCCCGCGCTCTGTGGTCTTCTGCTCAGGAAACAGAAACCGGGCCGTGGGCCACTCGGGGCCTTCTTCCGACTCTTCAACAAAATGTTTGATATGACCACAAACGGGTACGTGGGGTTTACTCGTGTGGTGACCAAGCGGGTTTCCATCGGTATCATCATACTGCTGATCCTCAGCGTTACCATGGTGCTCTTGGCCAAAAGAATTCCGGGCGGTTTTATGCCGGAAGAAGATATGGGCTATCTCATGGTCAATGTTCAACTGCCGGATGCCGCTTCTCTTCAACGGACCAATGCCGTGTGCAAGAAGGTGGAGGGGATCATCGGCAAACGGGAGGAGGTGGCCTACATCACCGCGGCGGCAGGGTTCAGTCTCTTGTCCAACAGTATGGCATCCAACTCGGGCTTCATCTTCGTATCCCTCAAAAATTGGGCCCGTCGAACCTTTACGGCCAATGAACTGGTGGCTCAGTTAAATGCGGCCTTCTACCAGGATGTCAATGAGGCCCAGGTGTTTGCGTTCGGGCCGCCGGCCATCCCCGGCCTCGGAAACGGGTCCGGCTTTACCCTCATGCTTCAGGACCGGGTGGGTCACACCCCTGCCTATCTGGCCCAGCAGGCGGGGAAGTTTATTGAAGCCGCGAGAAAGCGGCCGGAGATCGGGGCCATCTTCACCACATTCCGGGCCAGCGTGCCCCAGCGTTACATGGAACTCATCCGGGACAAGGCCCTGAAGGCAGGGGTCTCCCTGGACAGTATCTACACGACGCTTGGCGCATTTTTGGGTGGATCTTATATAAATGATTTCAACCGGTTTGGAAGGCTATATAAAGTGTATGTTCAGGCTGAGCCACAGTACCGCCTCACGCCCGATCAGATCGATTTCTTTTACGTGAACAACAGCCGGAACGAGAGTGTTCCCCTGGCCACATTCGTCAATATCGAAGACATCGTTGGACCCGACTATACCAACCGCTACAATCTGTACCGCTCGGTGGAACTCACCGGTAGTCCGGCAAAGGGGTTTACCTCGGCCCAGGCCATGGCGGCTTTAGAGGAAACGGCCCGGGACGTCCTGCCGGACGGAATGGGATATGAGTGGAGCAATATGAGCTACCAGGAAAAAGCGTCGGCGGGCACCGGATCCATCGTGTTCGTCTTTTCACTGTTGTTTGTCTTTCTCATTCTCGCTGCGCAGTATGAAAGCTGGTCCCTTCCGTTCAGTATTCTCCTGGGAACGCCCTTTGCCGTCTTCGGTGCATTGCTTGCGCTGTATCTTGCCAGGATGTACAGCTCGAGTTATGAATTGAATGTCTTTGCCCAGATCGCTTTGGTGATGCTCATTGCCATGGCCGCCAAGAACGCCATTTTGATTGTGGAGTTTGCCAAACTTGAATTCGACAAGGGGCTGTCCCTTTTTGATGCGGCCATCAAGGCGGCACGGCTTCGTTTTCGGCCCATTCTGATGAC
>JARRPY010000270.1:0-4576 GCA_037382425.1 Deltaproteobacteria bacterium | reverse complement strand
GGAGAAAAGGAGTATGGTAAAGATGAGAAAATGTTTAGGTATGAGATCATCCAGTCAGCAGATAAGGTCATTGAATAGACCGCTTCAGGGACTCGAAGACCTGGGAAGGAGAGTTCTTGCGAGTGCTTCTTTCCGGGTCTTTTCATACGAGCAACACATTTCCGGTCTCGTTTGAACTGAGACATGTGGTTGACGTTTCAGAAACCCTTGCATCCGGTCTGATAGGCCTCATATTAATTATGCTACGACCCCCGCCGCAGAACCGGCCGGCTTAGAACCTCATCGTGTGGTCCCGAGAGGCACACGATCAAGGTCATATCCAAAACCCCAACTCCGATCCGGACGCCTTCTTTTCTGTGCCGGCCGTGACCCTTATGGATTTTCATAAGGGGTTCCCCTTGTCAAATCGAATATCATCTCCGGACGCCCCGGCCCCTTTCCCAAAGCAAATCCATTATTCTTGAGACAGCTCAAGGCGAATGTATGGGACACAAATCGGCTTATTGCGATGAATATATCTTTATGATGAACCTTTCGATGAACCGGTCCACATAAAAAAGTATTTTTTTCGAGGCCAAAGGGTATTTCATAGATCCGCCTTGCCGCCCACCGGAGGTGTTTTCAACGGGTTTTCGAATACATGATTTATTCTTGACAAATACAGTAAGGACCCGATTATCATTTTATCAAATTTATCTTAGTTTTCAGAAAAAGATAACCGCTCAAAATCCAAACCGCACCCAAAACGAACCTAAGTTCAAATAAGTCGAGACCTTTGAAAAATCCTCGACCCTTGACGACGCAAAACGAAACCGAGAAAGGCGAAACCATGGATGTTACCATCAGCGGTGAGCAAGCCGAAAAAAAGAGTGTAAAGGAACTCTACGAGACCCTGGATAGCGGGCCCCAGGGGCTGTCCCAATCAGAAGCTCAGAAGAGATTGGACCAATACGGCCCCAATAGCCTCGAGAGAGAGAAAGAGAGTCTCTTCTTGAAATTCTTAGGCTATTTCTGGGGACCCATCCCCTGGATGATCGAAATCGCCGCCATCCTCTCCGCCTCGGTCCAGCGATGGCCTGATTTCATCATTATCATGGTCATGCTTCTGTTTAACGCTGCCATCGGTTTCTGGGAAGAGCACGAGGCGGCCAATGCACTGGACGCCCTAAAAGAGCAACTGGCACTCAAGGCCAGGGTGCGGCGGGATGACCAATGGCAGGGACTTCCGGCCCGCGAACTCGTACCGGGTGACATCATCCGCATCAGGGCCGGGGACATCATCCCTGCCGACGTCAAGCTGGTGGACGGCGATTACCTCAGCGTGGACCAGTCCGCTCTGACCGGAGAGTCCCTGCCCGTGGACAAGAAGGCCGGAGAAATGACCTATTCGGGATCCGTGGCCAAACAGGGCGAAATGGTGGGACTGGTCACCGGAACCGGAGCAAACACCTACTTCGGTCACACGGCAAAGCTGGTGGAGAGTGCCGGTGCCGCGTCCCATTTTCAAAAAGCGGTCATTCGGGTGGGAAACTTTCTCATATTCCTGGCTCTGGGACTGAGTATTCTGTTGGTGGTGGTGGAGCTGATGCGCGGGCTGCCCATCCTGGACCTGGCGCAATTCATCCTGATCCTTGTGGTGGCCTCCATACCCGTTGCCATGCCGGCCGTCCTCTCGGTCACCATGGCCCTGGGCGCCCTGGCCCTGTCCAAACAGAAGGCCATCGTCAGCCGGCTCCAGTCCATTGAAGAAATGGCGGGGATCGATATCCTCTGCTCCGACAAAACCGGAACCCTAACCCAAAACAAGCTCACATTGGGGGAACCGGTCCCGTTTGAAGCCAAGAACCCCCAGGAACTCATCCTTGCAGGTTCCCTGGCCTCCAAAGAAGAGGATGAGGACGCCATCGACCTGGCGGTGATGGGGGGCCTGGACGATACGGAGGTCCTCAAATCGTACATACAATCCAATTTTGTCCCGTTCAACCCGGTGGATAAACGGACCGAAGCCACGGTGAAAGATGAGCAGGGCACCACCTTCAAGGTCAGCAAGGGGGCGCCGCAGGTCATCCTCGATCTGTGCGAACCGGATCAGGAAACCAGGGAAAAGGCCGAAAAAGCAGTGGACGAATTCGCCGGCAAGGGCTATCGCACCCTGGGGGTTGCCAGAAAGAAGGGCGAGACCGGATGGGAATTCTTAGGCATTCTCCCGCTCTACGATCCGCCCAGGGAAGACTCGGTAGGGACCATCGAACAGGCCAAAAATCACGGCATCAAAGTCAAGATGCTCACCGGAGACAATGTGGCCATCGGCCGGGAAATCGCCAGGCAACTGAACATGGGAACCAATATTCAGTCGGCCGACAAACTCTTCGGTCAAACGGGCGACACCATGCACCTCAGCCATGACGCCACCCTTAAAATTGAAGAGGCGGATGGATATGCCCAGGTCTTCCCCGAACATAAATACAGTATTGTGAAGGCCTTACAGGAACGGGATCATATCGTGGCCATGACCGGGGACGGCGTCAACGATGCACCCGCGCTGAAGCAGGCGGATGCAGGGGTGGCGGTCTCAGGGGCCACCAACGCCGCCCAATCGGCAGCCTCCCTGGTTCTGACCGCTCCCGGCCTTTCGGTGATCATCAAGGCCGTGGAAGAGGCCAGGCGGATCTTTGAACGAATGATGAGCTATACCATCTACCGCATTGCCATGACCGTGGATATCATGTTTTTCGTGGTTCTGGCCATGCTCATCTTTGGCCACTACCCCCTTACGGCCGTGATGATCATCATCCTGGCCCTCCTCGACGACATCCCCATCATGGCCATTGCCTACGACAACACCTGGCTCAGTCCCAAACCCGTCAGATGGGAGATGTCTCGGGTCATCTCCGTTTCCAGCTGTCTGGGATTTCTGGCCATGCTGGAAACCTTCGGGCTCCTCCTCATCGGCAAGGAAATCCTCCACCTCCCTACGCCTCAGCTCCAGACGCTGATCTTTCTTCAGCTCGTGGCGGGAGGTCATCTCATGCTCTTCCTTACGCGTACCAAAAAGGCCTTCTGGCATCATCCCTTTCCTTCATGGCAACTCTTTTGGGCCGTTATCGGAACACAGGTTTTGGCGGTGTTAATGACCGGATTCGGCTGGCTGGTCCCTGCCCTGCCCTGGAAGGTCATCGGCATTGCCTGGATATACAATCTGGTGTGGATGGTGATTCAAGACGGCATTAAACTATTGGTGTACCAGCTCATCGAACACCGGGCCCGGCACCACCTTAAGTTTCTGAACACCATGAATCAATCCTTGCATTCATCATAGACGCATTGTATATGCCTGGTGTGTGCTTTCATCATGGAAGGGATAGCGTCGAGGATTTCAGACGAATGGCGCCGCACGGGTAAACCCATGGTTCCCATTACATGACCCGCCTTCGTCGAAGGCTACGGCGTGGTTATCCGCCCGACGTGAGGGACGGCATTGCGCCGAAGCGAATGACAAAAGCATTCCTCCCCGGCTACATGCGGGGGCTCCTGCGGAGGCGGATGAAAGGTAAAAAGGATGCAGGACGAGCGCGGGATCTATTATTATCCGTTTCCCCAAAATAAAAAAGTGCGGATGTATGTACGGGAGGATGGTGAGACCGTTTGCTTCAGACTCTGGAATTCAGATGATCCGGAACTCTGGGCGCAACACGGGTGGATCCCTTACGAAGCCGTAAAACAGGCCACGGCCATGTATGAGCGGAAAAACGCCTTCGATCCAAGCGTCGCATACGATCTCCAGATCGCCCGGGCCCTCCTGAAAGGGTGAGGGTCCCACTTCAATCATTTCGTACGTAAAAAGCGAGAATACCAAAAAGCATGATGACAACACCAAAACCGAAATAAGCCCACGGAAAGATTTCGACGCTTTGGCTCCCCTCCTCCAGGATATATTGTCGATCCCCTATATAGGCCCAGTAGAGAAAGAACACAAAATTCACGAAAAGCCCCAGTCTCGGTCTTCCAAAAAGGAGTGAAATGGGTGTGATCAACAACAAGATGCCGATATGATAAAGCGGGGCACAAAATTTCGTTGAAATTAAGAAGTCCATGTCGCTCGCCTCATCCCATCAATACCACATGTTAAAGATCCCGAGTCAAAGGGTAAATCCTAGAATAGAGCAAATTCCGTGCCGATAAATAGTGCAACTGGGTAGCCCGTGTCAACGGCAGTCTATGCTTTTTTGGGGATGCGCGTCAACCACATAGGTTGGTCATCCGAATTCACAGGCCGCATCGCTTGAAGGCGCGGGCTGCAGGTTTCTCAGCACATTTCTTGAAATGAGTAGTATCTAAATATAACTGTAAACCCAACAAGTTAAACCCAATACCGTCGAAGCAAGCGTATCAATTCCCTATGCTGATGTGTTCACCCGTGAAGGGTGACGATTCCCTGTTCTAAACCACCATCAACGCCATCATCCAAAACTCAGTCCCCCTCACTACCGAAAAATAAATCCCCTTTCCAAACCCCCTCAAAGACCCCGATCATTACGAATCGCGGCACAAATCCTGACAAAAAACGGCCCAAAAA
>JARRPY010000269.1:0-4580 GCA_037382425.1 Deltaproteobacteria bacterium | reverse complement strand
TCGCGGCCGGTGAAGTGGGCGGTATCCTGGACACCATTCTGCAAAGGTTGGCCAATTACATAGAAAAGGCTGAAAAATTGAAGGCACGGATCAAGAGTGCCATGACCTACCCCATTATCGTGGTGTCCATCGCCATTATTGTTATCGCGGTGATTCTGGTCTTTGTTATTCCTGTTTTTGAGGAGATGTTCAGGGAATTTGGCTCTGCCCTGCCCCTTCCTACCCAGATCGTGGTCAACACCAGTCGATTTGTTAAGGGAAATGTCCATTATATGTTCGGCGGGCTGATCCTTTTGGTGGTCCTGTTTAGATTGTACAGGAATTCCAAATCAGGGAGAAGAACCACGGATTCCGCCGCCCTGAAACTCCCTGTGTTCGGTCCGTTGCTCAAGAAGGTGGCAGTGGCCAATTTCACCAGGACCCTGGGCACCATGATCAGCAGCGGTGTTCCCATTATCAATGCCCTCGATATTACGGCCAAGACATCCGGAAATGTGATCCTGGAAGAAGTCATCCTCGAGGTGCGTTCGGGTATTTCTGAAGGGCAACCGATTGCCGAACCGCTTTCGGAAAATGAGATATTCCCCAGCATGGTCATCCAGATGATTGCCGTGGGAGAGGCGACCGGTGCGTTAGATGCCATGCTGGAAAAGATCGCCGAATTCTATGACGATGAGGTGGATGCAGCGGTTGAGGCCTTGACCACTATGTTGGAGCCGCTCTTGATGGTATTTTTGGGCGGCGCAATCGGTGGCCTGGTCATTTCCATGTATCTGCCCATTTTCAAGATGGCTGCGGCCATAAGCGGTTGAGGCCCATATGGTCCACCCCACCCCCACAATAGCCCCCACCGAACTCCTCAGGCGCCTTCAGATCCTCATGCTCATGCGGGTGATTTTCGTTTCACTCCTCTTGGGTGCGCTCATATTTATTCAGATTCGGGAAACGCACAGCTTTCTGGGGGATATTCATACGGCGCGCTATCTCCTCCTTGCCATGGTCTACTTTATCAGTATCATTTATGTCTTCTTTTTGAGACGCTTTGGCAATATTATTCTCCAGGCGTATATCCAACTGCTCTTTGACTCTCTCTTTATCACCCTTTTCATCTATGCGACCGGGGGTATCGACAGTATATTCTCGTTTCTCTATATCCTGAACATATTTGGCGGCAGCATCCTTCTGTATCGCAAAGGGGGGATGATCATTGCGTCGAGCAGCAGTATCCTCTATGGGCTTCTCTTGGACCTTCATTATTATGGGGTTATTCACCCCCCGGGTGCCCACATATCCGCTTCTCTGAGCACGCAGCCCGCTTACCTATTCTATACGATCTTCGCCAATATGGTGGGGTTTTATCTCGTGGCCTACTTGAGCAGCTATCTCTCCGAGCAGGCGAGGCGGACGCGTTTCGAGTTGAGGGCGAAACAAGTGGATCTTGATCAGCTGGAAGTCTTGAAAGAGAGCATCATCAACAGTATGAACTCAGGGCTTATCGTTTTGGACCAGCATCAGAAGATCATGCTTTTCAATCCGGCGGCAGAGAAGATCTTCAACGTCCCGTCGACCCAAGCTTTGGGAAAATCTCTTTTGAGCGTGGCGCCTTTCCTCGACGAGCGTGTGTTGGGCCAGTATCTTCAGGACCAGTCATCTATCGGTCGATCACCATATGTGGATGTGCCTTACAGGGAACCGGACAGACCTGAGCGTTATCTTCGGCTTTCAGCAAACCCGCTAAAGTACGAATCAGGGGAGGACCGTGGACATGTTCTGGTATTTCAGGATGTGACCCGTATACGGGAGGTGGAGGAGAAGATTAAACGGGTGGAAGGTCTGGCCATGGTGGGGGAACTGGCCGCCGGAATTGCCCATGAAATAAGGAATCCCATGGCGTCCATCAGTGGTTCAATCGAAATGTTGAAGGAGGGCAGCAAGTTTGATGAGATGAATAGCCGTTTGATGAATATTATATCGAGAGAAATTGAGCGCTTGAACCATCTCATAAAAGATTTCTTGGGTTTTGCCAAGCCAAGAGAGACAAAGACCGGGCCGGTCAATCTGAATGAACTCATTTCAGACTCTCTGGAATTGATTCAAGGCAGTCAAAAATGGAACGAGAAAATAGACGTCACCACGGATTTTATACACCCGCTGGAGATTGAATCCGATCCGGATCAGATAAAGCAGATCCTGTGGAATCTCTTTCTAAATGCGGTGGAGTCCATGAAAGTCGGAGGGAAACTTTATGTGGCCACTTCGATGGAACAGGAAGATAGGATCGACGGGGGTAAGTGTGCAAAAATCGTCATTCGAGATTCCGGAAAGGGATTTAAGGGAGCGCCTGTTTCTGAATTCTTCAAACCATTTTCCACCACTAAGAAAGAGGGAAGCGGTCTGGGTCTCGCTACGGTCAAACGGCTGACAGACCTCCTTCAGGGAGACGTACGGGGCAGGAATCATCCGGATGGGGGAGCGGAGATTACCATACGCCTCCCCCTGGTTCAAAGCCAGATTTCCCTGATTCGCCGTAATTGATGTTTATGCCTATTTTGGAAGAACCCTGGTTTAACCAAATCAAACGACCCAGTCGTTATCTGGGAGGTGAGATTAACGCGGTCAAAAAGGATCCCTCCAAGATAGAGGTCTCCATCGCCCTCATTTTTCCGGATGTTTATGAGGTGGGAATGTCTCACCTCGGGTTGAAAATCCTCTATCATATCCTTAATGAGCAAGAATGGCTCGTTGCGGAAAGGGCGTTTTCCCCATGGAGTGATCTGGAATCTGAGATGAGGGAAAGGGGGATTCCATTGACCACGCTGGAATCGGATCGGCCGCTGTCATCGTTTGATCTAATCGGATTTAGCCTTCAGCACGAACTCTGTTACACCAATATCCTGACCATGCTTGCCCTTTCGGGCATTCCTTTTTTTAGCCGGGAAAGAGATGATCCGTTTCCATTGATCCTGGCCGGTGGGCCTGCGTGCGTCAATCCGGAGCCGGTCGCCGATTTTTTTGATCTGATGGTTATCGGTGACGGCGAGGCATCTCTTCTTGAGATCTGCAGACAGGTAAGAAAAGCCAAGAAGGAGAAGACCCCCCGGAAAGCGGACATGCTCAATGAACTGCGCCATATCAGTGGTGTTTATATCCCCTCCTTTTTCCGAAGCCGTTATCAACCGGATGGGCGGATCAGGAAAATAGAACCGCTTCACCCGGATTATACGGGAGTCCGCCGAGCCATCCTTCCCGACATCGATCGTTATCCCTATCCTGTAAATCAGATCGTTCCTTTCACTCAATTGGTCCATGACCGTTTGGCCGTCGAGGTGTCCAGGGGATGCACGCGGGGATGCCGATTTTGCCAGGCCGGTATGATTTATCGGCCCGTGAGAGAACGGTCTTTGAAATCCGTCATGACCCAGGCCGAGGCGGCCTTGGGTCGGACCGGTTATGATGAGATGTCTCTTCTATCTTTGAGCGCAGGAGACTACAGCGCCATAGGCCCCCTTCTGCACGGTCTGATGGACCGGCAGGCCTCACAACACATCGGTGTGAGTCTTCCGTCTCTCAGAGTGGATACGCTGGACCGTTCAGTCGTAGAAGAGATACGGCGGGTGCGGAAGACCGGTTTCACCCTGGCGCCGGAAGCCGGGAACGATCGACTCAGACGTGTTATCAACAAGGGGTTCACTCAGGAGCAGATCCTCGACACCGCACGGATCGTCTATGATGCCGGATGGCAGTTGATTAAACTTTACTTCATGATCGGTCTCCCTACGGAGAGGGACCAGGATCTTTTGGACCTTGTCCAATTGGTAAAACAAATTTCGCGTCTTTCGGGTAAAAAAGGGAGAAAACCCAGTGTGAATGTGAGCGTCTCCACTTTCGTACCCAAGGCGCATACGCCCTTTATGTGGTGTCCACAGATTCCCCTCGCCGAAAGCCATCGACGGATTCGTCTCATCCAGGAAAAACTGAAACGGACCCGTGTGAAGATCAAGTGGAATCAGCCGGAGCTGAGCTGGCTCGAGGGGATATTCGCCAGGGGAGATAGACGATTGAGTGGGGCCATTGTGGCTGCTTGGAGAGGAGGGGCGAGGTTTGATTCGTGGGGCGAATGTTTCCGGATGGACACATGGAAAGCGGCCTTTGACGATACAGACATATCCCCTGATTTTTATTTGACGAGGGAGAGGCATACGACCGAAATCCTTCCCTGGGACCATATTCATTCCGGTGTGAAGAAGCGTTTTTTCATCAGAGAATGGGACCGTGCCATGGCCGAAAAACTGACCCCGGACTGTAGACACACGTGCCTCGAGTGCGGTGTGTGTGATCACAAGCGCCTCGACCCGTTGTTGCATTCCGCAAAAGACATCCAACCCAAGACAAAAAGCGATATAACCAAACGCGAAACGATTCCTGATGTGGCGTACCGATACCGCTTGACGTTTACCAAAGAGAGACGTGCTCGGTATCTTTCCCACCTGGAACTGGTTCAGGTGTTTGTGAGGGCGTTTCGACGTGCAGGGCTCAGAGTGGCCCATTCAAAAGGCTATCATCCAATGCCGAAGTTGTAT
>JARRPY010000268.1:0-12394 GCA_037382425.1 Deltaproteobacteria bacterium | reverse complement strand
AACCGCTCCGTGGCTCGAAGAGCGAAGGCGGGTCGGCTTCGGCGCAATTACGCTGCGATACCCTGCTGCCCGCAGCAGGCCGCCTCATTTTCCAAGGGGGATATCCATGACGACATGGCTTTTCATCATGCTTGGCATACTTTTGAGCCCGTCGATCTGTTTTTCTGAAACCATCCTGTTGGGCGCGGAAAACGACTGGATCCCCTACTCCAATGCGGATGGGACCGGCATGTCCAACGACATCGTCCGGGCCGCATTCAAAGCCGTGGGCATTGATGTCAAATTTCGAGTGGCCCCCTACAACCGGCTGTTGAAGGGTGTCCAGGAGGGCACCTTGCCGGGCGCTTTCAATGTGCCAAAGGAACCATCGATTGAAGATCTCTACATCTTTGGAAAAACCCCGCTCTTCACGGCGCGTTCCGCCTACTATCAAAACCGGGAGAGACCCCTGTCGGCCACCCGGAAAGAAGACTTGAAAAACAACGAAAGGGTGGGGGTGGTCTTTGAATACGGCTATGGCGACTTTTTTCAAAAAAACGACCGGATCCAAAAGATAGGGGTCAAATCAGATCTGCTCAATCTGAGAAAACTGGCCAAAGGAAGACTCGATACCACCATATTGTATGAAAAGACCGCAGCAAAGCTGATCAAGGACAACCATTTAACGGACAAAATCGAAAAGGCCTTTGACAGTGAGACTGCGGATATCTATGTGGCCTTTTCCAAAAAATTTCCAAAGGCCCAATATTATGCGGATAAACTGGATAAGGGTTTGGCCAAGATCAAAGCCGACGGGACCTATGACGCCATCTTGAAGAAGTATTGAAAAAAGGGGTTCTCCCTGGTCGCCAGATACCTTAGAGAAGTCTATGCCTGTCAGCACATGGACACTTGCACCCCATTCCCTTCTCAGACCATCATGAGCTTATTGATTCTTTACTTATCTTTGGCCATCGGCGTTTCATTTTTCTGCTCCATATTGGAAGCGGTGATCCTTTCGGTTACGCCGAGCTTCGTGGAGGCGCTGAGGCACAAATCGCCCAAAATCGGAAATCGACTGATGGAGCTCAAGGCCAACATCGATCTACCCCTTGCCGCCATCCTGACACTAAACACCATTGCGCACACTGTGGGGGCTGCCGGTGTGGGCGCACAGGCACTGGTGGTATTCGGAAACGCCTACGTCGGCCTCACCTCCGCAGTGCTGACCTTCTTCATTCTCATCTTCTCGGAAATTATCCCCAAAACGCTGGGGGCACTGCACTGGCATAAACTGGCGCCCCTCACCACAAGAATTCTTCCGGTGCTGATGTGGTCACTTTATCCATTGGTGCTTTTATCCAAAAAAATCGCCGGTTGGCTGGCCGCCGACAGGAAGGGTTCAACCGTCAGTCGTGAAGAGATGCACGCCATGACCGACCTGGCCAGGAAAAGTGGTGTCTTCGGCGAACAGGAGTCTCGAATCCTGAAAAATCTGATCCGGGTAGGAAAACTGAAGGTCAAGGATGTCATGACGCCTCGACCCGTGATGTTTACACTTCCGGCCGAGATGACGGTGGAAGCGGTCATAAAAGGGCATCCGGAAATCCGGTTTTCGAGAATTCCACTCTACAAAGATGCCCCCGAACATATTGACAGCTTTGTGCTCAAGAATGATATTATGCTGGAAGCATCAAAGAAAAACTTCTCTACCCGGTTGGAAGCCCTCGAGCGGAATCTGATGATCCTGCCCGATTTGGCCACGCTTATTTTGGCATTTGAGCAGTTTCTGAGTGAGCATGAGCACATTGCCGTGGTAGTCGATGAATACGGTGGGATCGAAGGGGTCGTTACCCTGGAAGATATCGTGGAAACGCTCTTGGGGATTGAAATCGTGGACGAAACGGATGTGACCATCGACATGCAGGCAATGGCCCGGCGGCAATGGGCCCGACGCGCACGGTCTATGGGATTGCTCCCTTCAGAGTAAGCATCCGTTTCTCCAGCACCATCTCAGGATGGCCCACACGGTTTGTATGAGGTTCATCCAAATGCGATCAAGTTCTCTTGAAACAAGGAGGGATGGTCAGATGGCAGACTCGGGTTGTGCAAATTGCGGGTTCCGGGCAAAGTACGACAAGAATCCTCAGTCTATTCTGGGACGCATATGGCGATGGCATGCCAAATGGTGTCCCGGCTGGAAGGGATACATGAAATCTCTCCCCGACCATGAGCGAACCGAATTGGCCCGGAAGTACGACCTCAAGAAGTACATATGAAGGGTCGGCAAATTTCCCCCGATTTATCATCGGGAAAAAATTGAGGGTATTATATCCTGGAAAAGCCCTTTCAAGGGAGGCCATTACCCGTGCCAGCGGATCTCATTAAGGAAGCCAAAGAACTCCCCGTCGTTGGACAGAAGGCAGCGGAAGCCCATGAAGCGCACCTTCAGGCCATGATCGACCGGGTGAATACAAAAATGGAGATGCATCCGGATATACACCGGCTTATCGGGCATAATCCCTTGGATATGATGCGCACCAACCACCAAAATCACGCCAGATTCATGGTAAGCGTATTCAAATACCATGCCCACGAGCTACTGGTCAAAGTGGTCCTTTGGGTTTATCGTACATATCATGCGCACGGTTTTGATTTCGATTATTTTCCCGTTGAACTGACTGCCTGGCAGGATGCCGTGACGGCTCACCTGGATCCGTCACAAACGCCGGAGATCGCCGCCATCTACCAATGGTTGATAGATCACCATCGGATCTTGGCGAAACTCGCGCAGGAAAGACCGGAACCAGTGCCCGAGGCGGAGCCCGAATTGCAGAATGCAAGAGAAACATTCCTACAGGCGCTATTGGATGGGAATTCCCAAAAATGCCTGGCAATTGCTGAAGAAATTGCCAAAACCGCCAAAGGGCTTGAAACGCTGTATGTGGCGGTCATTCAGCCGTGCTTGTATAAAATCGGCCGGTTATGGGAGCGAGATGAGATATCCGTGGCACAAGAACATCTGGCCACCGCTACTGTCGGCCGTCTGATGGCCACCATTTTTCCGCACCTTCAGGCGATACCCGAGGCCAAGGGCCGGGCAGTGGTTACGGCGGCCACCAACGAATTTCACGAAACCGGGGCGCGTTGTGTGGCCGATCTTCTGGAGCTTGACGGCTGGGAGGTGCATTATCTCGGTGCGAACACGCCATCCGATGAGCTTATTCGCTATCTTAAAGAAGTCCAACCGACGATTTTGCTGGTTTCGGTGGCCATGCCCTTCAATATCGACCCCGCCTGCCAAATGCTGGCAAAGATTCTGGAAGCCCCGGATCTGGCCGATCTTAGCATCATGGTCGGGGGGCTGGCATTTGTCTCCGCGCCCGATCTGTGGCAGATCACTGGCGCGCACGGGTATGCGGCTGACGCCAAAGGCGCCGTGGCCTTGGCCAGGACCTGGTGGAAGGAAAAGTGATCCATGTCCACATCTCAACCCAGCCACGCAGGGAAAGACACCGCGAGGGAAGGCGAAGCAGCAGGCGCCTTTGACCTTTTATGGGACGCACAAGAGGATATTCTGAAGCCTTACCTCGAAGCACAAAGCGACCTCACCATCCTGTTCCTGGACCTTGATAAACACATCCTGGCCGGCAATCAGGGTTTTGTCAGGCTGTTGGGGGGCCCATTTGAAAAGGGGCAACCACTTATGGATCACCTCTTGCCCGAGAGCAGTGAGGCCTTGAACCAGTTTCCGGACCCGGGAGAGGTTCGCCGCCTTCGCCTGAATTTGACAGCCCGGCCTTCAGGGGTCCAAACGGTAATCTGTCGGGTCTATAACACCAGCGGGGGCTATACCGTGTTCGGAGAGAAACACCTCCCCTTTCAAAGCGACGTCATCAATCAACTCGCTGAGGTTAACAACCAGTTGACCAACCTCAGCCGTGAACTGGCACAAAAAAACAGGGCATTGGAAAAGGCCAATGCCACCATCACCCGCCTGATGCGTACCGATCCGCTGACCGAACTGGCCAACCGACGGTTTTTCCAGGAGCGTCTGTCCACGGCCCTGGCATCTGCGAAACGACATGAGACGCCGCTTTCCCTCGTGATGGCGGACCTGGATCATTTCAAACGAATCAATGATACCTGGGGACATGCGGCGGGCGATGCCGTCCTAAAGGGATTTGCCGACATCCTTCAATCCGCCTGTCGAATCGAAGACCAGGCGGCTCGTTTTGGCGGTGAGGAATTCATTGTCATGCTGTCCCACACAGACCGCGAAGGCGCGGCACAGTACGCCGAACGCGTTCGCCGGGAACTGGAAGTCCAAACATTTCCCGAGATCGAGCAGCGTGTCACGGCCAGTTTCGGTGTCAGCCAGCTCAAGGCGGAGGAAGACGCCGAATCGTTTATTCAGCGTGCCGATAAGGCCCTCTACAGGGCTAAATCCGATGGCCGCAATCGCGTGGTGATGCTATGAATCATCCGAAAACGCTCCGCTCTTCTCGTCTCGCTCTCTTCACCGACCTGTACGAACTCACCATGCTGCAGGCTTACTTTGTGGAAGGGCTGACTGACGATGCGGTGTTCAGTTTGTTTGTCCGTCGCCTGCCCTCCAGGCGGAATTTTCTGCTTGCCTGCGGCCTGGATGTCGTACTCGACTACCTCGAAAGCCTCCGATTCACTGGAGACGATCTGGATTATCTACGGTCCCTGGGGAAGTTCTCCGATGAATTTCTAAAGTGGCTTCGTTCGTTTCGCTTCAAGGGTGATGTGTACGCAGTTCCGGAGGGCACCCCCGTATTCGCTGACGAGCCCATTTTGGAAATCGTGGCCGAACTCCCCCAGGCGCAGATCGTGGAGACCTTCGTGATGAACCAGATCCACATCCAGACCCTGCTGGCTTCCAAGGCCCAGCGGGTGGTGACGGCCGCCGGTGGGCGACCGGTCATCGACTTCGGCGCCCGCCGGATGCACGGAATCGACTCGGCCCTGAATGCGGCCCGCGCCTTTCATATTGCCGGGGTGGCCGCCACCTCCAATGTTTTGGCCGGCGAGCGATTGGGCATTCCCGTCTCCGGAACCATGGCGCACAGCTATATCCAGGCCCACGATCACGAATCCGAGGCCTTTGAGTCGTTCGCCCGGCTTTACCCGGACACCGTGCTTTTGGTGGATACCTATGACACACTGGGCGGCATTCAAAAGGTCATTGATCTGGCGAGACGGCTCGGCAACGATTTCAAGGTCAGGGCCGTACGCCTCGATTCGGGAAATCTCCTCGAGCTTTCCAAGCAAGCCCGTCGAATGCTAGATGATGCAGGCCTTGAGAAGGTCGAAATTATGGCCAGCGGCGGGCTGGATGAGGACAAGGTGGACCGACTCATGGCCGAGGGTGCACCCATAACCCATTCTGCCGGGCCGCAAGCAAATTTTCCGAATGGATGAGGGCATCGAGGACGGATATGATGTGATCGCACGGGCCCATGAGGATCTCGGCGGCCGCCCGCTCCTGGTGCCGGTGATGCGAGATGGAGAACGGCTCCGACAACGCGTCGATCTGGAAACCGCACGGTCTCGTGCACAAGAAGAGATCTCGCAACTGCCACTGCAGATCCGGTCCATCGCACCGGCCCGCCCCTCCTACCGGGTGGAGATCAGCCCAACGTTGGCCTCATATCATGAACAGATCAAACGCGTAGTCAACAGACAAGACGAGGGCCGCAAAGGATAAGACTCGATGTCCTGCCATTCTATCGAACTGATTTTGGGTCATGAAATTAAGGGAATTGTGAGTGGTTTCACCGGATCGGCAACTGGGAACCAATGGATTTCGAAGATCATCATGTACGCCTTCGGGTGCTTCCGGGTCTAAGGTGCTTCGATCCGGACGGTGCAAAACCGGCGCAATACGCCCCGCATTTGATGCCGGGAATGTGCCCTTCGGCGCAATCACAGATAAAACCCACACGCCAATCGAGGTGACAGAATGGACGACAACGGAACCGAAGCCCAACCGGCAGAAAAAGTAGTGAGATTGGAGCGCCGGTTGATCGAGGCCGAGGAAGAAGCATCGCAACGCACCAGGGAACTCTCCGCCCTTATGAAGGGGGCCAGATCCGTTCTTGAACAAAAACAGTTTGTGGATTCGGCCCGCGCCATCTTCGATTACTGTAAGGATCTGATCGGGGCAACCTCCGGATATATTGCCTTGCTCAGCGATGACGGCACCGAGAATGAAGTGCTTTTTCTGGAGTCCGGCGGGCTCCCCTGCAGTGTAGACCCGTCCTCACCCATGCCCATCAGGGGATTGAGGGCCGAAGCCTATGGCGAAAACAAGGCGGTATATCATAACGACTTCATGAAGAGTGAGTGGGAGGCATTCATGCCCGAAGGACACGTCGTTCTTAAAAACGTCCTGTTTGCGCCGTTGGTCCTGAATGGAACGACCGTTGGCATCATGGGATTGGCCAATAAACCGGAAGACTTTACTGAAAACGATGCCAAAATGGCCGCGGCCTTCGGGGAACGGGCCGCCATCTCGCTTGAGAACAGCAACCATCTGGATAAACGAAGACGAGCCGAAGAGGAGCGGGAAAAAACCATTGGTGAGCTGAAAAGGGCCCTTGCAGAGGTCAAAACGTTAAGCGGCCTCCTTCCCATCTGTGCGAGCTGCAAAAAAATCCGTGACGACAAGGGGTACTGGCGTCAGATCGAGAAGTATGTGAGTGACCGATCCGAGGCCCAGTTTAGCCACAGTATCTGTCCGGAGTGCGCACAAAAGCTCTATCCGGACTTCAATCCTTACGAGGAGTAGGGGATCCGTTTAAGGCTCAAATTGGACATTGGACAATAGACACCGGTGAGAGAGGGAAATAGGCCGCATCTCCTCAGCATTCGCCGGTGAAAAATTTCAAAGGTCTCAAGGCATACACCGAAAGGCCAAATGGAGTTAATTAAATGATCCTACGAGAAGAAGCGCTTCGATACCACAAGGAACCTCGCCCGGGCAAGATCGAAATCACGCCCACCAAACCGTGTATCTCTCAATCGGATCTGAGCCTGGCCTATACCCCGGGCGTGGCCGAGCCGTGTCTGGAGATCCAGAAGGACCCGGAGCGCTCGTTTGATTACACCTCCCGTGGAAATCTCGTGGGCGTCATCTCAAACGGAAGCGCCGTCCTCGGCCTAGGGAATATCGGGGCGCTGGCCGGAAAGCCGGTCATGGAAGGAAAGGCCGTCCTCTTCAAGCGCTTCGCAGATCTGGATGTCTTCGATATCGAGATCAACACGTCGGATCCGGAGGCATTCATCGAGACCGTGGCCCTGCTGGAACCCACCTTCGGGGGGATTAATCTGGAGGACATCAAGGCTCCGGACTGCTTTCGTATCGAGGAAGCACTTAAAGAACGGATGAGCATCCCGGTCTTTCACGACGATCAGCATGGGACCGCAATAATTTCCGCAGCGGCATTGCTCAACGCCTGCGAACTGACCGGAAGACGAATGGGAAACCTCCGGGTGGTGGTGAACGGCGCCGGCGCCGCGGCCACTGCCTGTGCCCGCATGTATATCAATTTGGGGATCAAAAAGGAAAACCTTCTTATTTTGGATTCAAAGGGAGTCATCTACAAGGGCCGCACCGAGGGGATGAACCCCTACAAAGAGAACCTCGCCGTTGATACGAAACGCCGCACCCTCACCGATGCGGTCAGAGGCGCCGATGTCCTGATCGGTCTCTCAGTGAAGGGTGCATTCACGCCCGAACTCCTCTCTCACATGGCGGAGAAGCCGATTATCTTTCCTCTGGCCAATCCGGACCCGGAAATCGGGTACGAGGAGGCCAAGGCCGCCCGTCCCGATGCCGTCGTGGCCACCGGCCGGTCCGACTATCCGAACCAGGTCAACAACGTGCTGGGATTTCCGTTCATATTCCGGGGGGCCCTGGATGTCCGGGCCACGGCCATCAATCAGGAGATGAAAATTGCGGCCGTCAACGCCCTGGCCCAACTGGCGCGGGACGATGTTCCGGATTCGGTCATCCGTGCCTATGGCGGAACGCCCATCGAGTTCGGGCCGGAATACATTATTCCCAAGCCCTTGGATACCCGGGTGCTCCTGACCGTAGCTCCGGCCGTGGCCAACGCGGCCGTTGAGAGCGGCGCGGCAAGGACCCGTCTCGGGAGCCAGGCTCAATATATCCAACAGCTCGAAGCCAGGCTCGGTCCGGAACGCGAGATCATGCGCAAGATCATCATCCGGGCCCAGCTGGATCCCAAACGGATCGTCCTGCCGGAGGGAGACAATCCCGTCATCCTCCGCGCGGCCCACCAGGCAGTACGCCAGGGCATCTGCCGGCCCGTACTCCTCGGAAATGAGAAAGAGATCCGGCGACTTGCCGCCTCAATCCACGTTCCCCTCGATGGCATTGAGATCGAAGATCATGTGGACAGCCCGCATATAGAGGGATTTGTGGAGCGTCTGTTCCATCTGAGGGCCCGGAAGGGATGGACGCGGGCAGAGACCCGCCGCCAGTTGCACACCCGTTATGTCTACGGGGCCATGATGGTCCACGACGGCCTGGTGGACGGGCAGGTTCACGGCATCGAGCGATCCTACCCGGATGCCATTCGGCCGGTGCTTCAGGTGATCCCCCGCCGCCAGGATGTCAAGAAGGTCTCGGGCGTGTATCTCATGATCTTTAAGAGCCGCACGCTCTTCTTCGCAGACCCCACGGTCAATATCACCCCGGATTCGGAGGACCTCGCGGAGATTGCCGGGCTGGCCGCGGAAATGGCCCGCTTTTTCGACGTGTCCCCCAGGGTGGCCATGATTTCCTTTTCCAATTTCGGCGATGTCGTACATCCGGATGCCCAGCGGATGAAACAGGCCGTCCGAATCGCCCGTGAAAAAGAACCCGATCTCCTCATCGACGGTGAGATGCAGGCGGACACCGCCGTGGTCAACGACATTCTGGAGCGAGAGTACCCATTCAACCGGCTGGGCGGGCCGGCCAATGTCCTGGTGTTTCCCGCACTGGCCGCAGCCAATGCCGCTTACAAACTGCTGGACCGGCTGGGCGGCGCCAAGGCGGTGGGGCCGCTGCTCATGGGGATCAGCAGACCCTTCAATGTCCTCCAGAGAGGGACCGACATGGAGAATGTGCTCAATGTCATCGCCATCACCGTGGCCCAGGCCCAGGATATGGGAAATGGAGGGAGTCATGGAAAAGACACATAGGGTGCTGATCATGCGGTGCGATACCTATGATGCGGATCGCATCAGCGGCATCGTGCGGGAAGGGATGGCTGAATTAAATGTCCGTCCCAAGGGCCGTATCCTCTTGAAACCCAACGTCGTCATTGCACACCCTGAGTTGTTTCCCCATGCGTTTACTCGAAAAGAATTCTTAGACGGCGTCATATCCGCCACAAAGGCCCGTGCGGAAACACCCCGTGAGATCTCGGTGGGCGAACGCTCCGGCATTACCCTCCCCACCCGGTGGACCTTCAAGAATGCGGGATACCCTGAGATTCTCAAAAAACACCGGGTCAAGGCCCATTATTTTGATGACCAAATTCATCGCCGTCGACGCCATAGAGGCCGGCCAGAAGATGATGCTGACCCCCACCCCATTCGCCATGGGGGCCATTGTCATGGGCACCAATTCATGCGCCGTGGACACCGTGGGGTGCCATATGGTGCGTGTGAATCCCAAAGACCTCATTCATCTGCGTCTGACCGCGGAAAGAGGCTTCGGCCCCATGGACCTCGACGCCATCGACGTCGGGGGTGATTTTCCGCTGGAAGCGGTCCGGGAAAAGACCCGGGACTTTCAATTCTGTCTCGAGCACGTGGACAGCTATTTCAAGGACGGGGGCAATCTGTCCTGCACTGTGGGCACATTCCCTGCGAAGCATTCCGCCGACTACTGCTGGGGGGGATGTCCGGGGGCGCTCCAGGAGGCGGTTCATATTTATAAGCGCTTTTTCCCGGATGTCACCCGGGACATCACGAAAGTAAGGTATGTGGTGGGTCAGGTCGACGAGCCCCTTGACCTCGATCCGGATGAACGCGTGATATTTGCCGGCGATTGCACCAGATGGCACGGAAAAATTGATGGAGAGGATGTCCGCATTGAAAGCGGTTACCGCTCCCCCAAGGCGGTGGATGAACAGAAAACGAAATCCAATGATTTAGTGCTCAAGACCTTTCAAACCCTGTGGAACTGCTTCAGACAGCGGAAGAAACGATATATTCACGCCAGGGGCTGCCCGGTCTCGGTGAGCGACCACGTCCACTACCTCTCCGCCATCGGCAAGGTGCCCAATGTCAACTTTGTAGGCAAAATCGTCGTCTCCCTCAACATCGCCTACTGGCGGATGCGGATCCACCGGCTGTTGAACCGATTGAGAAAACGTCAGGATTGATGATTCTTGATTGACGATTGTTGTTTGGGAAGGGGCAGAAACGACGGTCAAACGGCTGCTTCCGCTTCCTCATGCACGGGGAGCATGATGGAAAAGGTGGTGCCGGCGCCTTCCCGGCTTTTGACCTTGATGTCCCCGCCGTGGTCTTTGATAAATCCGTAGCACACACTTAGTCCCAGCCCCACATCCTTCACGCTGCCTTTGGTGGTAAAAAAGGCATCAAAGATCTTGTGAAGGTTCTCCTCACGGATGCCGGCACCCGTATCCGCAAACTCAATCAAAATGGCGTCATTCACCTGACGGGTGGTGATGCTTAAGGTTCCGCCGTCGGGCATGGCGTCCCTGGCATTGGAGATCATATTTAAAAAGACCTGCCTGAGTTGATTCTTGGAAACATTCACCTCCGGAAGATCCTCCGCGAGATGTTGCGATACGGCAATAGTATGTTCTTGAAGCTGTTTTTCCTGGAGAAGAAGGATTTCATCGAGGATTGTATTGATGTCGGACGGGACGCGTTTTTCCTCCTCGGGCTTGGAGAAAGAGAGCATCTTCCGCAACATCTCCGCAAGCCGGACCGTCTCTGAAAGGGCCATCTCCAGTATCTTGCGCCGTTTGTTCTCCGGAGGGATCTCTGTCTTCAAGAGTTCCAGGGTGTTCATAATCCCGTATAAAGGGTTGTTCAATTCATGGGCGATCTGAGACGTGAGACGCCCCATGGCGGCCAGCCGTTCGGAGTTGAGCAACTGCTCCTGGGTCTGCCGCAGTTGTCTTTCCATGTCCAAACGCTCCTTCAGGTCCACAAAGATGCCTACCGATGCCACTTCCTTTCCCCTGGCGTCATAAAGAATGGCGGCGGAAAGGTTTCCCTCCACCACCTCGCCGTCCTGCCTCACATAAACCATGGGGTAAGATCTCAGTTTACCCACCGGCCCATGTTGGGGACTCCGCATCATCTGCATCACCTTCTTGGCCATTCCCTCCGGGTAGATCCGGTCGATTTTCATTTTTCCGACCACATCCTCCGCACGGTATCCCAGGATTTCCTCTGCGGCCTGGTTCCAGAGAAGGATGTTCCCCTTGATATCCGTGGCCATGAAAGCATCGGGTGAACTCTGAATGGACTTATTCAAAAAATCATTGGCTTCCCGTAGTTCCTCTTCCTGCTGTTTGAGCCGACGGCGAAGCCGGTTCTCCTCGGTCACATCCTTGCTCACCCCCACCGTCCCCAGGACATGACCTTCGCTGTCCTTCAACTGGGACAGAGAGAGGCTGATCTCCACCTCACCGCCATCCTTGTCAATGAGTGTGGCCGGATGGTTGCTCACAAACCCCTTGGCTTTCACGTCGGCCATAAGCTGTCGCCGCTGATCAGGAAACTTCCACAGCGACTCGATATCCTGTCCCAGCACATCCGCTTTCTGAAACTTAAGCATATTCTCGGCCCCGGGATTGAATGTGACGATTTTTCCATCCAGGTCCGTGGTGATAATCATGTCAGAGGAGTTGGCAATGATGTTTTCCAGATACTCATTTTTTCGACGGACCTCTTCCTGCAACCCCACCCGCACGGTCACATCCCGGATCCCCTCGATCACCTCGACGATTTCTCCCGTATCATCGAGAAGGGGCGTCGCCATGATCTCTTCAAAGCGTTCTTTTCCGTCCTTGCCCTTGTGGTCATGCACCACGGAACAGTTTTCCCCCGTGACCAAAACCGTTTCAAAGGGACAGATGTGGGCGTCTCCCTGACATGGCTCAGACGACTGATGGGTAACCTCGTAGCAGGGACGGCCCAGCACCTCCGCCTCGCTTAGCCCGCCTTCTTCCAGAAAGGTCCGGTTCACCCGCTGTATAATTCGATCTTTGCTTAAAACGAGGATCTTATCGCTCAGCGAATCGATGAACCTCTGGGACCAGCTGCGTTCCCGTTCGAGTGCCTGCGCCAATTCCTCAGGGACTTTTTTGCTTTTTTCCGGCATAACATC
>JARRPY010000267.1:0-5219 GCA_037382425.1 Deltaproteobacteria bacterium | reverse complement strand
GAGCATGGTTATCCTGAAAACTGCGAGGAAGACGCCGATTCCCCCCAGAAGGGCTTTAGGTGAAGTCCATCGGAGGTTACATCTGCAATTCTTTTGAGACTTGGTGTATCTCCCAATGCTAACATCCGTGCATTTATATGGCATTCAAGTCACTGAATTTATTATAAGATACCAAAACAATTATTCACCTTATGACAATCAAATTGGTGATTGGGGTAATAAGAATTTCAGCATCGGGTGTTTATGTGCCGGTGAATGTTTTACTGCAAGTATTGTGTTTTTCGAGAATCGCCCGTAGACGGTTTTGGGAATGGGCTCGAATAAGATTAGTTGGAGATATCTGGTTTCATGTCATCAAAAAAACGAATAGTTCCGGCATCTCTCAACCCTCACTCCGCCATTCTCCCGATGAGGATATCACAACACTTCGGCTGGGAGAAATCGGTTTTGATATCAATACTGACAGGCCGTTGTCTCTTGAATTCCACATGTGGCTTTTGGCTTTGACAGCCGTCCAATCTTCAGGAGTGAGTATATTAAGGTGTTTGCCAGGGTTGACGTACATACAATGCAGGGTCCCTGGTCACCTCTTGGCGTTATATATCAGGATGCTTGTTATGGAAATGACCAAAGGAAACCTCATAGAAGCGGTTAAGAGTGCATTCTTGGTAAAATATCCACAAATATCTCCTATCCCTCTATGCCTTTATGGGGTTACTGCTTCCCTCCCATCTTAGTCTCGAGATCAACCATTATCCGCTGGCTAACACTGAAAATCTTCTGGCTCGGTCGTTCGAGATCGGTAATCAACATCAATACAGCTGAAAATGCAAGCATGAGAGCAAAGCCTGATATTAAATTGCGTACTCCTGACAAGCCTGCTTGATAACCCATCAGGGCCATGGCCAGAGACGCCACAAAATAGAGCGTAACGATGATGCCTGGGGACATCCGATTGATTAAAGCCGTAGCCAATCGCTTTCCATGCAGATCAAGCACATCATTTAATGACTGGATGAAAAGTCCAGTAACAATGGTGGGAGGCTTCTCCTTATTTAAAATGACTGCTTTGGACCAGAGAAGCCTTTGTAATTCTTCGGATTCTTTAATAAGTTGTTGGATGTTGTCCAGGGTGCCGTTCTGTACTTGGGCTCTAACGCTTACATATTTGTGTAGTAGGTCCTGAAAATCTGAGCTAAAAGGCTCTGGAAGAAGCTTTGCGCGCAGATAAGTGGTTTCTATCGCGTTCGCTTCGTCAAGGACCAGTTGTTTTCGGGTGTCAAAACGGGAACCTGCAATGCTGAACGTGATGGCCAAAAGGAAGGCAAGCAAACCGAGCGATGCTCCCAGAATTGTGCCCACTTGATATTTACGCGACTGTTTTCTGCGGGAGATGACAAATTTTCCAACATGAAAGCCACCCTCCGCAGCAATCATAAACAGGATAACGGTTCCAGAAAACAGAGTCCACAAGGGTATTTGGTCCAACGGTTGACCGTAAGGCATAAAATTTCCTTATCCAAATAACGGGATCTCTTCAAATTTTCAGCATCAAAAAGAGCTTCTATCTGAAATAATCTCTCGCAAACCTGTATTGTAGATCGTCTTTCATAGTCGAACTTTTTAGATTTACCAGAGAATAATAGAGAACTCAACGACAATAAGAAAGACGGAATTCCGAGCCCGATTGATGTTTTCTCAGACACAATATGTGGGAGTCGCTCTGCTTTCAGTTCATTAAGTCGCAGGTCAATGATTCGTGCATGATTATGGCATTTGACCTCTTGAATTTATTAAACCATACCGAATCAAATCTTTAAATCCTACAATGTGAAAATTACGCAATTTAGCTGTTTTTTAGCAATTTACTGGCGCGTTAGCTCTTGAATTTCTTTATAATCAGGAACTGCTCTTCGATTTCAATCTTAGTCTTCTCAAATGCTTCCTTCCTTGCCGGCTTATGAGTTCTCGATTCTTAAATGATCCTAATAAGAGCCTTTGCCACTTTACTTTCGTCTACTAGGTGACCACTTTAATCCCTCGAATGCCCGGAACCGTGGTCATGATCTCGCCCATTTTAGAGACAATCTCGCTCTCGTCACTCAAAGGGATTGAGGGCTTCAGATATACGAGTTTGTCCTCCGCGAACACGTCCACCCGAGGTTTCAAATCTATGAGAAGGAGTTCAACACTAAATGCAATGAACATATCATCAATTGCTTTTTCGGATTCGGGGGTCACTTGAAATTGTTCCAGTCTCGAAACCTGGCATATGGTTCCTACAGCGTCTTCCACCGTAAGCCTATCAATGTGAAGCGCCAGATCGTATAGACAGGGATCCCACGGATCGATGCCATACAGCATCTTCCCCCATTTTCTTCGCTGTTCGTCAATTTTACTAACAAAGCGAGAGGCTCTTTTTCTTGAGAGGTGATGTCGATCCATGACGATGCTGATCCGGTCTTCCATATCGGCGGTAATCAGCACCTTGAGGACGTGTGAGATACCCTCAAGAAAGAAGTGTCCCGCAAATCCGTGATACACCATGTTTCCCCTCCTCAGGTGCTGCAAGAGAGCGGTCCGCGTATGAGTCATGTATTTTCGCTTCCCATGAACTATACGTTCCAGGATGGAGGGGACATCCTCAAGTGCTTGTGTAAAATTTATCTCGGGAATATCAAACTCTTCCAGTGATTCCAGAATAACTTCCCGGGAAAGACATTCGTATCCAAGCTCTTCCGCTGTTTTCTCTGCGATTTCTTTACCATAGCTGTAGGAGCCTCTGGCGATGGTAATAACGCTCATCGATCGCCTCCTTTGCTGAGTTATTTGGCAAATCGGCTCTCTTGAAAAACCACAATCAGAAGATATCCAACTGAGCTTATGGCGCTATCAGGGTTTCCTGATTACCCCAGAGATGGATTCGCGTAATGCAGAATGAATATGCGCTCCCGAAAGGTAAATTCTACCTGTCAGGAGCAGGACTTGTATATTTTGAGGTGGATTATCATTGGTAAACCTCCTTGATAGAGGTTGAAGGGATGGTCGGAATATCTATACCTTATGAAATGACAATACACCCTTTGTGTCAAGGAAAATTGGGTTTGGGAAAAGCCAGATTTCTTGATCTCTAGCTATACCTCCGATACCAGGATACGCATGATTCGAGCATTCGAGTCCCCTGATTTATTCAATCCTGCCAAATGAAGCCTTCAAAATCAATCGGTACTACCCTGCCTAAATCATTGTTTCGTTCTGATTCCGGTGATTCTCCTTTGTCATAGTTGCCCTATCTTTTGTTCTTTGAACGCCGCCAAGATGCCCTCCATGGCAGCTTCATCTATAGATATATCCACTGGTGCCTCATCCTCCTTCCTAGGAGAAGACTCCTTTGAAGACATTTGTACATTGGGAAGGATCTTATCCGGAATGGCGCGGCGCCGGAGTCCTTTCAGCCGCTCCGGCGACATCTGAACAATTCCCTTTTCGTTCCATTCATCATAGTAAAGGCCAAAATGCTGCTGCAGATAATCACTGTTTTGATGTTTGGCCCAGTCATAGCCAGCCCTGAAACCTTCGGATCGGACAACTGCATCACAGAATCGAGCGGCGTCCACTTCCCATTCAAATCCCCATTGCTCTAGCAATTCGATCACTCCGCTCTTATCATCGGTGCCATCTCTCTCTCGGGCCACATATTCAGCAATTTCACGAGCAATACTACAACAGATCCTGTGATCCGGTTGGGTGAGGACCTGCAGATTCAGGTAAATGAGGGTTTTTACAGGCGGATCGAATTCATAGCGTCTGCCACAGATATCGGTCAGATCCGGCTGAGCCACAATTTGGATATTCTCTTTTCCCATAATCTCTTCCCGGATTGATTCGGGCATGCGCTGAAGGACCTGATCCAAATACTTGTAAAATCTGGAATCACAGTATCGAAATCGGTTGATGCGCTCGTCCATGAAGCCCTCCTTTCATGAAATGTTTCTAAAGAAATTCTTTCATCTCAATATGTTAATCTTCTCTCAAATTGCAGGCATGTCAATAAAAATGACTAGCATTTTCGTCACTGATGGCTAAATCATTTCATTCAGAAACACGAAAGTTGACGTTATGATAATCAATTTAGGCTTCATACATGAATATCGCACGTGGAGTATTTGAAATCATTCAGCCTTACCAACCGAACCCTCCAAAGTTCACCACGTGAAGCCTACCCTAATTAGTTCCAATTTTAGGCATCGGGAATTTTCAGGGTTACGTGATCATAGTATCACTTCTGACCGGCCAAAAAATTCAAGGCTGCAAGATCAATCCTTTTCCTTCCCGTGCCGGAGATCATTGAACAATAATTATATGCAATAACCAGTAGAGGCACAGCGTGATGTGCCCTGGCTGCATTAACAATCCACCCAACCATTAAGTTATCAGCTTCTCAACCATCTCGAACAAAACCTCGTGCCCGTGGAACATGTTCCTGAAGCTGATGTCCGACGGGAGCTTCAATGGCACGAACCCGTAGCACTTGATGCCGAGCTTTTTCCAGTGGGTGGCGTCGGTGAAAGCTGTAACTAGGTTGGGTATGACCACGGTGCCGGGGTCATGTTTCAGGACCACCTCTCGTATCAGGTCCATAATGGCATCGTCTGCCGGCGCCTCGGTCGGGGTCAACTTCCGAATCACCTCAATCTCAGGCTCTTCACCGATAAGGCTGCGCACTTCGGCGATAAAGTCCTCGGAGGTGTACCCCGGAAGCAGGCGCCCGTCAACCTCGAGCTCGGCCACGGACGGGATCACATTGGTCTTCTCCCCCGCATGGATCACCGTGGGATTTGCGGTATTGTGGATCATGGCCGCAAATGTTTGGGCCACGCCCTTGTCGGGAAACACCTTGTCTAGGATGAAATTCGAAAATGTGGGATTCAACAGCATCTTGAACACTAGGCTTTTCGGAAACCTGAGGTGTGAGGACAGAAGGTTAACGAACCGGATCATGGCATCAACGTTATGTTGCGGCAGCCGGTTTCTGCCTAGCTTTTCGGCGATTTCCGCTGCCCTTATCAGCGCGCTGTCCTGGTTGGGAATGGAGCCGTGGCCGGGCTCGCCTTCGGTCCTGACTTTGAGCCAGCACATGCCCTTTTCCGCCACCTGGATCAGATAAAAACGCACACCCTCCATCTCCATGGAAAACCCCCCCACCTCGCTGATGGAGT
>JARRPY010000266.1:0-6386 GCA_037382425.1 Deltaproteobacteria bacterium | reverse complement strand
AAACGGCACCGGACCCACACAGGAGATGTTGGACAGAGCCGCTTCCTTAAGAGAGTTGGGTATGGTGGAGGAAGCGGTGGCCGAATATGAAAAGCTTTTCGATACGGACTGCCCTCCCGTGAAGATTATCCCGGGCCTGGTGGCATGCCTCTCCAGGACAAAGTCCCCTCGTCATGTGGTTCAACGTGTGGAAGAACTGGTGAACGAACAGGGGTTTGATTACGCGAAGCTCGCCCGTATCAAATACTATCTCGCCCTGGAAACGGAACGGGCGGGAAACAAGGACCTGGCCCTCGATCTCTACAAGAGCGCGGCTGAACTCGATCCCGACAACAAGCAGGTGGCCGATCGTCTGGAGGGAATTATATCCAAGCTCTCCTCGGGATCCCGTTACGACTATCTGATTCATAGAGGCCTGGTGACCCGGGAGCAACTGCAGACGGCCCTGAACATTTCCAAGAAGATGCGAAAGAGTGTCGAATTTGCCCTCATGCAGCACTTCAAGATAAAAAAGGTGGATATCGGGAGATCCCTTTCCCTGTATTACGGGTGTCCCTTTAAGAGTTTCAGCCCCAGTACGTCCGTCCCTTTTGAACTCATCCGGAACTTTAAGAAAGCTTTTCTGCTCCATGACCTCTGGGTGCCCATGAGCTGGGACAACACCGGGGTGGAGATATTGATTGATGATCCCAGAGACCTCAGAAAGACCAGCACCATCAAAGGGTTAACCAAGAGCAAAAAGATTCGATTCTCCGTAGGGATTAAAGAAGATATCCAGGAGTTTATCACCTTGTTCTTCGACCGGGAGAAAGAGGAACGATCGTCCAAAGACATGCAGGCCATGGTCGAGGAACTGGATGTGATTCCGGATATCGAATTTGAGGAGGAAGAAAAGCAGATCGATATGCAGGAGGAGGTGGACGAATCCTCAAGCCAGGTGGTCAAACTCGTCGATCAGGTGATTGTCACGGCGCTGAGGAAAAATGCATCCGATATCCACGTGGAGCCGTCTCCCATAACGAACAAGACCCTTATCCGCTTCCGCCTGGATGGTGTATGCCAGGAGTATGTGGAGGTGCCCAACTCTCTGGCAAGGGGGATGCTCTCCAGGATCAAGATCATGGCAGGCCTCGATATCGCCGAAAGACGCTTACCCCAGGACGGGAAGATTAAATTCCGGCGCAAGGGGATCCCGCCGCTGGATCTGAGGGTGGCCACGCTGCCTACGGCCGGCGGTCACGAGGATGCGGTGCTCAGACTGCTGGCGGCATCCGGCGCCTTGAGGCTGGATGACATGATGTTGAACGACCGCAACATGAAAATTTTGAAGCGGATACTGGCCACACCCTATGGGATCATTCTGGTGGTGGGACCGACCGGATCGGGGAAAACCACCACGCTTCATTCGGCTCTGGGATACATAAACAGCCCGGGCATTAAAATCTGGACAGCGGAAGATCCTGTGGAGATTTCGCAGATTGGGCTCAGACAGGTGGAGGTGAAACCGAAGATCGGCCTCGACTTCGCCCGAGTCATGCGGGCCTTTCTGAGGGCGGATCCCGATGTCATCATGATCGGTGAGATGCGGGACTATGAAACCGCTTCCATCGGCGTTGAGGCCTCGTTGACCGGTCATCTGGTATTTTCGACCCTCCATACCAACAACGCTCCGGAAACGGTGACGAGACTCCTGGACATGGGATTGAATCCCCTGAATTTTTCAAATTCCGCGAGTTGAACATCGAGTATGGTCCCGACCTGTTTTTGTATCGGGCCGCCAAGTGTGAGGCGTGTTCCGGGAGCGGATACAAAGGACGCATGGGGATACACGAATTGCTGGATGGAACGTCCGAGATCAAGCGGCTGATCAAGAAGGAGGCGACTACCGAAGATATCTCAACCCAGGGCACCAAGGACGGCATGACCACGTTGAAACAGGACGGTATTGCAAAGGTTTTTGCCGGATATACGGACATGGCTGAAGTACGGCGAGTCTGTATTGAATGACGGCCGAATATGCTTTTTGCCGCAAAGACTCGAAGGCACGAAGCCTGTTCGAGTTGAAGCACCTTTTTTGTGCTTTTCCGCCGGGTGCCGATCCTTTCCGGTCGGTCACCGATAAGATGGGAGGTATGATTTATGTCCAAGACGGCTCTGGTTGTGGACAACGACTTCTTCTTTGTGGAATTTCTGGCAGAACTGCTTCAAAAGCGAGGCTACGAGGTGGTCAAAGCCTATGATGGTAAAGAAGGGCTTTCGAAACTGGAGAAGGTGAGTGTCGATATTGCGTTCTTGGATGTCATGATGCCCAAAATTGACGGACCACAGATGATCAAGGTCATCCGGCGCAGGTACCCCGACGCACAATTCCCCATCGTGGCCGTTTCCGGCACGTTTATCGAACAGATGGGTAATGTGGAAGAAGGCACGGCGGCGGACTATTTTATTGTGAAAGGCCCCCTGGAGCAGATGTCCGTTCAAGTAGAGGAGTTTTTGGATCGGATCGAAAAGAACGGCTTTTCCAAGGAGGATGCGAAACGATTCATAGAACCGGGGGATCTCTATCCCAGGCAAACCATTTCGGAACTCGTGGATCACCTCAACTACCAAAAATTCGTCATTGAGAGCATGGGGGTGGGCATCATCATCGTGGACAAGGACGCAAAAGTAATTGAAATGAATCCCGTGGCCGTTGAGTTGACGAAGCGTTCTCCGGAGGAGGTCTTGAGCATGCCCGTTACCGCCGTCTTTCCGAAAAGCGAGCGAACGCAACTGATCCGTGCGCTCAAGGCTGTGGCTCTGGATCTTTCATTAAAAAGCATCCGTACACAAATAACCATATCTTCGAAAAGGCTCAGGGCAGTGGTGTCCCTCCTGAGAATAGAAGGTGATATTGGGGGTTGGATCATTGTACTGATGGAGGAGGACCAATGAGGCGGACAAGTATCAAAAACAAGATGATCCTCAGTTTTCTGGTATTGCTGCTCATTGTCATGGTGGTGGTCGGCGTGACAAAGGAACTCACCGGAGATTTTTATACCGCGCTCGCCATTTCGGCCGCCCTGGCCCTGTTCGCGGGGATTATTTTCGGAGGTATTTTCTCCAAGTCTCTGTTGCGGCGATTGAACAGCCTGAGCACGGTGGCCCAGGAAGTCAGCCGAGGCGATTTGTCCAAGGATATCCCCTTGGTATCTGTGGACGAAGTCCGGGATCTCGAAGAGGTTTTCGGGATGATGGTCAAGCACCTCAGAAAAATGATTTCCGAAATAAAGACCGTGGCCGTCCAGATCGAGGCGACCAACAAGAGTCTGTCGGATTTAACAGGAAAGGTGTTGGCCAACAGCCGGGAGATTGCAACGTCCGGGAATGCCATTGCCGAGAGTTCGGAAAAGCAGACCGTCATTGTTCAGGAAACATCCATCGCACTCAACAAGGGCTTGGAGAATATGGACGATATGACCGAGCGATCGGCCAAGACGGTCTCCGCCATAGATGACGCACGGCGGAAAGCGGAGCAAGGGGAGTCCAACGCCCGGGAAACCCTGAAACATCTCGAGAACGTTCTCAAGCAGATGGTGGAATATACCAAGCCCATATACCGTTTGTCGGGGAAGGTGGAAAAAATCAGGATGGTGATGGCGGTGCTGGATGAGGTATCGCAGAAAACCGATCTCTTATCCTTGAATGCCTCCATCGAGGCCACTCGGGCCGGAGAGATGGGAAAGGGTTTTGCCCTGGTGGCGGATGAAATAAGAAGCATGGCGGAAAATTCCCGCCAATCCTCGCAGCAGATCGGCCGCATTGTGGAAGATATTTTCGAGGACAATAAGGCGGTCATGGAGTCGCTCAAAAACAGCGAGGCGGGCATCAGCCGAGGCCGGGAAATCATCAACGGGATCGTGGAAACCTTCGGCGAAATGCTTTCGGGGGTCCAAAAGATCTCTATCGAAGTAAGAGATGTTGAAGAGGTCACCCGAAGACAGGTGAAAGAAATGAGGGGCTTCTTGACCCGCTTCAAAGAATTGGCCCAACTTTCTCAGGACAATTTTATGTACACGCAGAAGACAACCATCGGCACAAAAAATCAGGAAGAGGACATCCAGGAAATCTACAATGAAATGCAGTCCCTGGCCGTGCTGTCTAAGAAGATGATGGAAACCCAGCATAAGTTCAGAATCAAGGAATAAACGCGCGCCATGGAATATTTCGTCTTTAAGGTGATGGAACACCATTTTGCCATAGATGCCCATTATGTGTATCGGATCGTAGATGACCTGGCCGTGACACCGGTGCCCCTGTTGCCCCCCTGTTACGAAGGATTGAGCTATTACCGTGGGGAGTTGTTTGATGTGGTGGACGCCGGAATTATCTTAGGAAAAGATAGAAGGAAGACAAAGGAAAACACGTATATTATCTTGCTCAAGTGGGCGCAACATAACCTCGGACTCGTCCCGGACCATATTGTCGGACTCAAATGGATAGATGAGGAAAGCCGGGAACAGACCCATCAGCTGGTGGAGGGCATTTCGGTGGAAGTGGTCACGCCCGAAACGGTCTGGAAATCCATATCGGAAATGGATTATGGACCTGAAAAAGTATGAGGAGATCTTCTCGCGGGAGTCTGAGAAGTACCTGGACGAGCTGGACGACGCCCTCATCGAGGTCGAAAAGAATCGGCTGAATCAGACATTGTGGGGCGATATCCACGGTAAAATCCATTCCATTAAGGGAATGGCGGGTGCCTTGAGCATGGATAAGATCTCCGCGCTCTGCCACTCAATGGAGGAGTGGTGCAAGCTGTTCCAGGAAGATCCCCATAAGGCGAGCGAAAACAGCGTGCAGCTGTTGTTTGACGGGACTCGGGTGTTGCGCACGCTGGTGTCCGAGAAGGGGAATATCTCAGCGTGCGAGCAGTTGAAGCGATACGGCTATCTGACCGAGCGTTTTTCAAGGGCGCCCGACGAGCCCAAAGGGGTGGAAGCCGATGAGGTGCAACCTCAGCAGACGAGAGAGATCTACTCCCCAAAAAGAATCGGCCACGTGCGAGTCGAGTATGCCCTGATCGAAGAACTCCTGGGCTATTCCCAGGAGATAATTCACCTGGAAAAGCGATTGCCCCACATGACCCGTGAACATGTCTCCTCCGGGGTGAAGGGCTGGGTTGACCATTATATGTCCGTGTTGAAAGAGCTTTACTTTCGGTTAACCAAGCTGAGATTGATCCCGGTGGAGGATTTTGCCAGGCCGTTCCGCAAGACACTCAGAGACCTGTCCAAGAATTACGGGCGGAAGGTGGATTTCAGGGTGATCGGAGGGGATCTCCAGGTGGATATCGCGCTGATGGATCGGCTCAGGGAACCGTTTATCCACATACTGCGAAACGCCATTGCACACGGCATCGAACCCCCGGATGAGCGTGAGGCGGCAGGTAAAGCGCGTGAAGGGAGGATTTTACTCGAGGCGGAGCGAAGCGGAGACAGCCTCGTACTGAAAATTGGCGATGATGGCCGGGGGATGAACCGGGCGGCCATTGTGAATTACCTGAAGCAAAGAAAGGCCATGTCGGATGAAGCGATTTCCCGGATGTCCGAGGAGGAGTTCTATAATACCATCTTGAACCTGGATTTTTCCTCTGCAGGCCGCACCGATGAAATGGCCGGCCGGGGTGTGGGCATGAATGTGGTGGCCCGGGCCATGGGATTCTTAAATGGGTCCATGTCCATCCGATCCAGAGAATCCAGAGGCACGCAGTTCATTATCAGATTACCGCTTTCTCTCTCCCTGGTGTATGCCGTCACCTTTCGACTGGGCCCCTACACCCTGTCGATTCCCACGACCCATGTGCAATCCATCAAGGGCGTGTCCGAGACGGCACAAGAGGAAATGGATGCCCCGGATCGTATTCGCAGACTCCTGAACATCGAGGGGGACTGGCGGACGGCATCCCACATCATCGAGTTGAAAAGCCCTGGTGAGACAATGGCGTCCGATGGTTCCCTGCAACTGGCCGTGGATGCCATCGTGGGGAACCGGCCGCTGATGGCCATGCCGGTGGGTGAACTGCTGGCCAAGGCCCGCTATTTTGCGGGTGTGGGAATTATGGAAAACGGCGCCATTTCCGTGCTTCTGGACACGGAAAAACTGCTGCCTCGACTGGCTCAATCAGAGGAAAAATAGGTCACAACGCTCCGGGTAAGTGCGTCTATGGTATACGCGTCCGGGATCACACTCACGGACAATCCTTCCTTCCGGGCGGTTTTCGCGGTGATGGGGCCGATGCATGCGACGGCGACCCGCTCCATCCACCCATAAAGGTCTTGCCTGAGGTCTTCGAACATCCCCACAAAATTGGTTACCGTAGAAGAACTGGTGAAGGTCACCATGTC